>JAGAWH010000173.1 GCA_017941505.1 Faecalicoccus sp.
AAGTTTAAAATACCGGTAAGTACATACTCTGCCATAGGAATACTGTAAACATTTTTTGCGTTGTATAAAGTTATACCCTTGTTACGGATATATTCCATCGGCATATGATCATATCCTGCACTGGTTAGCTGAATATTTTTTAAGTTTGTGAATAACTCAATCGGATGATAGCTAAAAAGTCTTCCACATATAACGTATTCTATGTCTTCTGCGTTGCATGGCAGTTCATCCTTCTCATATTGAAGAAAGGAAACAGTGTGACCCATTTCCTTTATAAAACCGATATGATTTTTAGCTTCTGACCATGCGCCGGTAATTAATATATTCATATGGATACCTATTCCATCTTATCAACGATGTCACGAACAATTTGTTTAACGATTTCTTCATTTCCTTCTAAGAAATGTGGATCTTCACATTTCTTTTCATATTCCCGGATAGCTTTCACACCTTCTTCAAATAAAGTTCGAACCTCATCCATATTATTCATCTTATCAATATTGCAGAAGCTTCTTGATAAAATGGAAGAAGATGAACCTAACCGATAATGTTCCCGAATTACATATTCTGAAGGAAGTAATCCATTGCCTAGTGAGGCAATACCTCCAAAGCCAAAAGGAATTCCAGCTGCTTTGAATTTATTACTTAACTCTTCCATCGTTCCGTTACATAATAATTCAAACAAAAACTTTAAGTGATATCCAATGCTTAAATCATTTAAACCGACAAAGAATTCATCAATTCCATCTAATGCGATAATTTCATCAATGTTCTTTACAGCATCAGGTGTTTCCACCAAAGGAATGGTTTTTACACGATGATCAACGATATCTAAGAATTGTTTCACTTCTTTGGTTTCGTGAAAGAAAGGAAGCATTAAGATATCGGCACCAGCTTCAATTGCTTCATCAATTTCTTTTCTTGTGAATTTTTCAGATTGAAATTGAATCGGATTCACTCGAACCAACAACTCTGATTTATTCATAACCTGCTTAACAGCACGGATATCTTCGATTGTATGATGAGATAGAACACTATTGTGTCCCAACTGTCTTTTTTCTTTTCCAATATACTCTAAATCAACAAATATACGGTCAACTCCAACTGACTGCGCAATGGAAGCAACATCCGCATTATTTGTGATATACATAAGTTTTAACGCCATTTTCTGCCCCCAATCTACACTCGCAAAATTAAGCAGTTTCAGTAGTATTTGTGTTATCCTTATTGCGCAAAACCTGCGCAATTGTCATAAAGAATATTTTTACATCAAGTGGAAAAGAAACATGATCAACATACCAAATATTGAGTTCGATTCTTTTATTCCATTCCACATCTTTTCGTCCATGTACCTGTGCCCAACCGGTTAATCCCGGACGAAGTTCAAACATTCGTAGCTGATGTTTGGTATATTGCTCCAAAGGCCAGGGATGATATGTCAGTGGCGGTCTGCAGGATATTAAATGCATTGTTCCGTTGGCAAGATTAATTAACTGCGGAAGTTCATCTAAGCTGGTTGCCCGAAGAATCTTTCCAACACGCGTTACCCTTGGATCATCCTCAAAAGAATAAACGCCGCTTCCCGTATACTCACTATCCGGAAGCATAGAGCGGAACTTATACATCAAAAATACTTTTCCATGAAGACCTAATCGTTCCTGTTTAAATAAAACAGGTCCTTTGGAATCTATCTTTATTGCAAGAGCTATCAATAGTAAAAGAGGGCTAAGAATAATCAACCCGCAAATACCAATGATTCTTGAAATCAGGCATTTGATATATAAATACATGATTTTCCCCTTCTTTGTTACTGAATAAGCCAGTAATCGTAGTAAATGATAACACAAAATGAATTAGAATAAAATTGTTTGTAATAAAAAAAATAGGTTTATTTAGAAATTATCATGTATTTGTTTTTTAAAATAGAATATGTTTCAATTCATGTTTCATCTTCTTAAATACCATTTTTTGTATATTAATTATATAGATTTGTTCTATCTGATTTACGAACTAATCGTATTTTACCAATTATTTGGCAAAGTACCATAACAAACCATGACTTATGTTTAGAAATTTTACATGTTAACTTCACTGTACGTGGATAGTTTCCAAACATAATTTCATCATAGTGGGTAATGGAGAATTCCTGCATTTCTTTTATTACGGGTAATGCTTTCTTTTTATCTTTTTTTGAAAAATTGTTGTAATTCATCCACATACGCCCAATGATCATCATGCATTCTGATAAAAGTTCTTTATGCAAAATTGGCAATCCGTTTAACTTTTCGGTACATGCAATCCAGTAATCCTCAATATTTTTAAATGAAAACGTATGTGAAATTCCATTTTTCCTCATGCGGTAATGATATAGATATTCAGGTATCACAGTTAGTTGTTTTTCTTCTTCTACCAATTTAATAATAATTTTCCAAGTTACTGCACAATCTTCATGGTTCCGCCCTTCCGGAAAACGAATCTGATTAAAAATGTCACTTCGATAAAGTTTATTCCACGCAAAATCAGGAAACAATCCCTTTTCATATGCGTTTAAAATCTCATGCCCACAGAAATTTTTCTCCGTTTCTGTTTTTGTCATTAAATATGTAGTATTTCCAATGTAATCTTTATAAATTTGTGCTGAAACAACTTCTGCATTGTTTGAAATTGCTGCTCTTAGCAACAATTCCACTAGATTGCTTTCCACCCAATCATCGCTATCAATAAAAGTAATAAATTGTCCCTTTGCATTATTAATTCCGTAATTTCTGGCACTAGATAATCCATTATTCTCGGTATGAAAAACTCGTATTTTATTGTTTTTTGCATAAGAATCGCAAATAAGACCACTGGAGTCTGTCGAACCATCATCGATTAATACAATGTCCAGATTTCCATAACTTTGACTAACAATACTCTCTAAGCATTGTGTTAAGTATTCCTGAACGTTATACACGGGTACAATCACTGAAACTAATACTTCCTCATTTTTCAATGTAGTTTCTAACTTATTTGTGTCTATAAATTGAGGGTTTTGACTCATTGCACACTCTCCTTGCATGACTATCAATAGTAATCAGACAATTCTTTAATACTTTGTCCTCCCAGAATTCGCTATAAGAAATACTTATAAGTTCCTATTCTTTATATCTTATAGCTTTCTGAATAACAGATATAAGCCATTATACAGTTTATATTGCAATTTGTCATATGTAATTAAATGTGAAAAACATTATTTATAAAGATTATACATTGTGATTTGATACTTATTCTATTTGTTGTCATTAATACAAAGTGCTTATGGAAAACAGAAGATTGGTTCACCCTCAGTATACAATGTTGATTTATTCCCTTATTCGAATTACTCTTCCTGGAATACCTGCAACAACCGCATTGTTAGGAATATCCTTAACAACTACAGCATTGGCACCAATAATCACATTATTACCAATATGTACATCGCCAATAATCTTACTACCAACTCCAAATTCAACATTATTTCCAACTACAGCTCCAGTGCTCTCTCTAGACAATACCTTACCAAAGACAACACCAGGCCTCAATCTACAATTTTCTCCAATTACGGTATTAGAAGTTACAATAATATAGCCAATATGGGCAATTTGTAATCCTTTTCCTATATCAGCCTTATAAGAAATGTCAAAACTATATTTATAGCTATAATGTTTTAATATTAATCTTGATATAATGAATATAATTTTATTCTTTTCATAAAAATACCTCGTTATACGAAGCCAAAAAACAAATTTAAAACCTGCCTCAAATAAATATCGCGTTACAAAAGTTTTAAAAGGTCTGGCATTAGTGTAACCAAGATCAGCACGAATAGTAGCTTTTAATTCTTTATAGTCCATGTTAATTCCCTCATATTCAATGTAGTTTTATTTGCATCAACACACCAAAGTCGATGATATTCTTTCATCTTAATTCACATTTTCACTCTATTTTTTTAATATAACTAAATCACACCAAAAAGATTTAAATGTATCCACAAATATACTATGAATTCTCATAGCTTCCGTAGTGATAATATCATAACACAGTAGCAGATTTTGAATTCAAAGAACATTTTGAAATTCTCAGAATAATAAAGATAGGATCTACACATCAAAAATTCCTGGAACTCTCAAATGAAAGAACACATCTTTCTACTTAGTTCTTTCTGACAATTGAACAGGAAAATAATCTTATTTGCTTATTTATCTGAACAATCAATTAATAATAGAACCATAAATTTTTTATATAAATCTTAGAAAAATTTGGAAAAAACAGATAGGCAACATAAAAAAGAGTATTGAATAAATCAAATGCTCTAAATACCCTTTCTTAATCCTTCATCAACACAACCATGAAAGCCTTTTGCGCATGAAGTCTGTTTTCTGCTTCATTAAAACCATTGAAAAAATTGAATGGATATGTTAGTTTAGGAATACAAAGTTATGGGCTGGTCTGAGGACCCAGGTCCATCTTCGGCGGGCTAGGTGCTCGCGTTTTTTCATGAAAGAATTAAGGATATTTGATTTATAAACCCACTTAAAAAGCAGAGATCATATAAACCTCTGCTCCAATTTCTCTATTAACTTTTCTTAATCCTTCATCAACTCAACCATTACGGCCTTTTGTGCATGAAGTCTATTTTCAGCTTCTTCAAAGATTTCATCCGCATGTGCTTCAAAAACCTCTTCTGTGATTTCCTGTCCGCGATATGCCGGCAGGCAGTGCTGTACAATAGCTTTCGGGTTGGCGAGTGCCATTAATTCACTGTTCACCTGGTAGCCCTGGAATGCTTGTTCACGAACTGCTTTTTCATCTTCCATACCCATGCTTGCCCAGGTATCCGTAAATACAACATCGGCATCCTTAATAGCTTCGGCCGGGCTTGTAGTCCATGTAAAGTCAGGATTCTTTTCAGCCCATTCCATTACCTTTGGATCCGGTTTATAGCCATCAGGCGTAGCTACGGCAACTTTCATACCAACCTTTAAACCACCAACGATTAAAGAGTTAGCCATGTTGTCACCATCACCGATATAACACATCTTCAGACCCTCTAAAACGCTGAAATATTCGCGAATTGTCATCAGGTCAGCTAATACCTGGCATGGGTGACAATAGTCCGTTAAACCGTTAATAACAGGGATAGAACCGTAGTTAGCTAAATCTTCTACTTCTTTCTGTTCAAAGGTACGAATCATAATGCCATCTAAATAGCGGGATAATACGCGGGCAGTATCCTGTACCGGTTCCCCACGTCCGATCTGTAAATCACGGCTTGATAAGAACAAAGGTTGCCCACCTAATTGGTAAATACCGGTCTCAAAAGATACACGAGTACGTGTACTTGACTTCTGGAAAATCAAACCAATGGATTTACCTGCCAAATGCGGATGCGCAATTCCATGTTTTCTTTCATATTTCAATTGGTCTGCTAAATCAAGAATACGAATAATATCCTCTTTGGATAAATCCATCATTGTTAATAAATGCTTCATTCAAATACCCCTTTCATGATTTCAACAACCTGATCAATTTGTTCGTACGTTAACACCAACGGTGGAAGCAGACGAATCGCATCCGATCCTGCTGTTAAAACTAAAATCCCCTTATCTTTTAATTCTTCCACATAAGCTGCACGCTGACCCGGATCTACAATCACACCAATCATAAGACCCATTCCACGAACTCCTTTAATATTCTTGGAATTTAAATCTCTGATCTTCTGCATGAAAGTATTTCCTTTGTCCTGTACTTCTGCTAAGAAATCCTTATTATTGACTACCGACAATACCGCATTAGCTGCAGCACTGGACAGTAAGTTTCCACCAAAGGTAGAACCATGTGTACCCGGTACCAGTACATCCTTACACTTTTCACCGGCTACTACAGCACCAATCGGAAGACCTCCGCCAAGTCCCTTGGCAAGCGAAATAATATCCGGTAAAATATCGTATTGTTCATAAGAGAACATAGTACCGGTACGACCGATACCGGTCTGTACTTCATCTACAAGTACTAAAATATCTTTAGATTGACAATATTCTGTTACTTTCTTGACAAACTCTTTATCCAGAGGAAGAACACCGCCTTCACCCTGAACCATTTCCATCATAACGGCACAGACTTCATCATCTACATGAGAGATAAAATCTTCAAAGTCATTGGCTTGAATATAATCAAAACCTTCCGGGAACGGATAGAAATATTGATGGAAACGAGCCTGACCTGTAGCCTTTAAAGTCACCATCGTACGGCCATGGAATGATTGAACTAAAGTCAAGATCTTATAACGATTCTTTCCATATTTATCACTGGAATACTTGCGGGCAACCTTGATCATACCTTCATTGGCTTCGGCTCCTGAATTCGCAAAGAATACCTTATTTAAACCGGAAGCCTTTACCAGCTTTTCAGCTACTTCTGTCATCGGTTCACTGTAATAAATATTCGAACAATGAATCATCTTGGCAGCCTGGTCGCTAATTGCCTTAACAAGTACCGGATGATTATGCCCTAAACAGTTAACACCGATACCCGATGTTAAATCGATATATTCCTTACCTTCTGAATCTGTAACGATACATCCTTCCCCTTTTTCAAGCGAGAGTTCCACTCTTCCGTAGGTATGCATCACATATTCATTTTCTCTATTTTTAATTGTTTCAAAACTCATAACTGCTCCTTACCAGAACATCGTTCCGATTCCATCGTTACTCAAAATTTCAATTAAGATGGAGTGCGGTACACGTCCATCCTGAATATTCACTGTTGATACACCCTGACGAACCGCTTCTACACAGCACTCTACCTTTGGAATCATACCGCCGGAAATAATGCCTTCCTTAACCAATACCGGTACCTGGGATACCTTTAAGCTAGGAATCAAAGTCGACTCATCCTTTGGATCTTCCATCAGTCCCATAACATCGGTAAGTAAGATAAATTTATGAGCACCTAAGGCAATCGCTAACTTTTCTGCTGCGATATCGGCATTGATGTTGTAGTTGGACATCTGATCTTCTCCTGCTGCAATGCTGGAGACAACCGGAATATATCCCTTTTCAAGTACATCAAGTACAATTTCCGGATTCACATTGATAATCTCACCGACATTACCATGTACATCATCTAATTTCACGGCTTCAAAAAGATTTCCGTCCATACCGGCAAGACCGATTCCCTTACCTCCTGCCTTTCTAAGCAGAGATACAAGATTTTTATTGACCTTACCGCAAAGTACCATCTGTACAATATCCATCGTCTCATCATCGGTTACACGAAGACCATCGATAAATTGACCCTTAACACCGGTCTTATTTAACATTTCATTGATCTCCGGACCACCGCCATGAACAAGCACAACCTTGATACCGATCAAATTAAGTAATACAACATCCTGGATAACCGCTTTTTTAAGCTCCTCGTTGATCATGGCATTTCCGCCGTATTTAATGACAACGATTTTCCCAAAATATTGCTGGATATATGGTAAAGCTTCTACTAAGACATTGGCTCTGATATTTGCATCTAATTTCATGTCCGATAATCTCCGTTAATCTTTACATAATCATATGTTAAGTCACAGCCCCAGGCTGTTACTGTTTCATTTCCTTCATGTACATCAATATCAACCACTACGCTATCCTCAGATAAAACCTTCTTGGCAAGATCTTCATCAAAATCAAGTGCCTTTCCTGAAGCACATACAGAAACCTTACCGGCATTTGATAAGAAGTCTACATCTACCTTCTCCGGGTCAAACTTGGCTCCGGAATATCCCATTGCGCAGAGTACTCTTCCCCAGTTAGCATCGGATCCAAACATGGCTGCCTTAAACAAAGAAGAGGAAGCTACACTTTTCGCTAATGTTTCTGCCTTATCTTCAGTTTCGGCATTTTTAACCGTAACCGTAATTAAGCGGGATGCACCTTCACCATCCGATGCGATCTTAATCGCAAGTGTCTTCATCACCTGATGTAAAGCTTCATAGAATGCTTCATAAGTTGCATCTTCTGAATTGATTTCTACATTTTCAGCTAAACCATTGGCCATCACAACACACATATCATTGGTTGATGTATCCCCATCAACCGATACACGGTTAAAAGTAACCTTTACAATAGATGATAATGCCTTCTGTAATAAAGACTGAGAAATCTTAGCATCAGTAGTAATAAAACAGAGCATAGTACCCATATTAGGATGGATCATACCCGATCCCTTACAGATACCACCCATATGTACGGTAGTTCCGTTCACATCAAATTCAACAGCAGTCGTTTTCATAACGGTATCGGTTGTCATGATCGCATTAGCTGCTGCATCGGAATTGTTTTCTTTTACTTCTAATTTCGGTACGTTATCTACGATAACATGAACCGGTAATTCCTGCCCGATCACACCGGTAGATGCCACAATCACATCGCTTACATCCACACCTACTAAATCAGCACAGGCTTTGGCTTCCTTCTCGGCATTGATACGACCGTTCGGTGCACAGGCATTCGCATTGCCGGAATTGACAATCACAGCCTGAGAAATACCGTTACTTAAATGTTCCTTAGTCACCTTTAAACAATCTGCCTTTACAACATTAGTTGTATATACGGCAGCTGTATTACACGGTGCCTTGGAATAAATAATGGCAGTATCATCCTTTACGGAAGATGCCTTTATACCACAGCGTATAGCACCGGCCATAAAACCCTTGGCAGCACATACGCCTCCTGTAATTTCTTTCATAATATCCCCTATCTTACTAAACCTTTATCTTCATCAAAGCCTAACATGATATTCATATTCTGGATGGCTGCCCCACAGGCACCCTTTCCTAAATTATCAAATAAGGCTGTAATAATCGTCTGTTCCTTACGTCCATTCACAATAATCTTAAGTGAATCCTTATTGGCCATCTCATTGGCAAAGATTTTACCTTTTGTCGGACCATCCTGTACCGTAATCATGCCATTTGTATAATACGATTCATAATATTTACGTATTTCATCGGCACTAGCTTCAATCATAATGCTGGTGGCCATACCGCGATAATAATCATCTACGACCGGCACAAATAAAGGTGCATTGTGTAAACCACAGATCGTCTGCATTTCCTTCTGGTGCTTATGGGCCATACCTAAGCCATATAAACCCGGAGCGGATAATGAAATATCACGATTTTCATCTTCATACTCGGCGATCATCTTTTTACCGCCGCCGCTGTATCCGGTTAAAGAATAGGCCGCAATCGGATCATTTTTAGAAAGGATGCCGCCTTTAATCAATGGATATACAATGGAGATAAACCCGGTGGCATGACAACCCGGATTGGCAATTCGTGATTCTCTTCGGATTCCGTTTCTGAAATGGTCACCCAGTTCCGGTAAACCGTACACCCAGCCTGTGGCAGTTCTATGAGCAGTTGATGCATCAATGATCTTAGTATTACGGTTGGTAACAAGCTTTTCCGCTTCAATGGCAGCTGCATCCGGTAAACACAAGAACACAAGATCTGCCTCATTCATAAACTCTGCTCGAACTTTATCATTGTGTCTGTCTTTATCATCAATAATCAAAAGCTCGATATCATCACGCTCTTTCAAACGTGTCATGATTTCTAAGCCCGTTGTTCCTGCCTGTCCATCGATATATATTTTTGGTTTACTCACTTTAGTTCTCCCCTAAAAACTTTTGAATGTTTTGAATTTGTCTTGCCACCTCTTCCGGTGCCGGGCCTCCAAGTGATTTTCTCTGCATAACGCAAGTCTTTAAATCAATGGCTTCATAAACATCCGCTTCAAATTCATCATTAAATGTCTTCAATGTAGCTAAATCTACATCCTTTAAAGAACAATCCTTTTCAATACAATAGGCAACAAGCTCTCCGATTGTCTTATAGGCATCTCTAAACGGAATACCCTTTTTGGTAAGATAATCCGCGCAATCTGTGGCATTGATAAAGCCCTGTAAAGCAGCTTTCTCCATTTGTTCTTTATGGATTACCATCGTATCAAACATAGGAATAAGTACCTTTAATGAATTAATCACCGTATCAAATACATCAAATAAAGCTTCCTTATCTTCCTGCATATCTTTATTATAGGCAAGCGGAAGACCTTTCTGCATTGTAAGAAGTGTCATTAATCCACCGTAGACACGACCTGTTTTACCTCGAATCAGTTCACATACATCCGGATTCTTTTTCTGCGGCATGATCGATGATCCGGTAGAAAACGCATCATCAAGTGAGGCAAAACGCCACTCCCAGCTGCACCAGGAAATAATTTCCTCACACATACGGGACATATGCATCATCAAGATCGAACAATCCGATGCGATTTCCATACAGTAGTCACGATCACTGACACCATCCATAGAGTTATCCATAGGAGCCTTAAAGCCTAACTGCTTAGCCGTAAACTCTCTATCAATTGGATAAGTAGTACCAGCTAAAGCACCGCTTCCTAAAGGACACTCATTCATGATCTCTAATGCGTTTTCTAAACGCATTACATCTCTTTTAAACATATTGGCATACGCCATCCAAACATGGGCTGCCGTTACGGGTTGGGCACGCTGTAAATGCGTGTAACCGGGCATAACAGTTTCTAAATTATCGGAAGCCTTCTCACAAAGTGAGCGCATCATTTCCTTTACAAGTTCGATAATATCCTTAACCTGTTTCATGGAATACATACGGAAATCCAAAGCTACCTGATCATTACGGCTTCTTGCCGTATGTAGTCTTTTACCGGCATCCCCGATGCGGGCTGTTAATTCCTGTTCCACAAAAGTATGGATATCTTCTGCATCCTTCATAACAAGCTTTCCTGCCTCGATATCTTCTAAGATCGAGGCAAGACCTGCCTGTATTTGTTCATTATCCTTTTCAGAGATAATACCTTGTTTCGATAACATCTTGGCATGAGCCTGTGAGCCGGTAATATCCTCTTTATACAGACGCTTGTCAAATGGTAAGGAAGCATTCAATACATCTAACAGGGCATCTGTTTCTTTTGCGAAACGACCGGTCCAAAGCTTTGCCATATTATTCTACTCCCGGGAAGTCTTCTACTTCTCTTGCCTTTAAAGCACGAACCTTTAAAGGTAAGCCATATAAGTTGATGAATCCTGCAGAATCTGCCTGATCATAGCAGTCATCTTCATCAAATGTTGCCATACCGGAAGAATATAATGAATATGGAGATGTAACAGATACCGGAATAATATTTCCTTTATATAATTTAAGCGTTACATCACCGGTAACAGTTTCCTGTGTAGTACTGACAAATGCACTTAATGCCTTACGAAGCGGAGTATACCACTGTCCGTTATATACAAGTTCACCGAATTTTAAAGCTACCATTGACTTATAGTGAGCTGTTTCTCTATCAAGGGTAATCTCTTCTAATTTTTCGTGAGCCTTGTAAAGAATGGTTCCGCCCGGTGTTTCATAAACGCCGCGGGACTTCATACCTACAAGTCTATTTTCAACGATATCTAAGATACCGACACCGTTGTCTCCGCCTAATTTATTTAATACTTCAATAATCTTTACCGCATTCATTTCTTCACCGTTAACAGCTGTTGGAACACCCTTTTCAAAATGAATGGTTACTTCTGTCGGTGTATCCGGTGCCATTTCCGGAGAAACTCCCATTTCTAAGAAGCCAGGCTTATTGATTGGGGCTTCGTTAGCCGGATCTTCTAAGTCCAAGCCTTCATGACTTAAATGCCATAAGTTTTTATCTTTTGAGTAGTTAGTTTCCTTATTAATCTTTAATGGAATATTATGTGCTTCAGCATATTCAATTTCCTTTTCACGAGAATTCAGTTCCCAGAATCTCCAAGGAGCAATAATATCCATATCCGGAGCAAATGCCTTAATGGCAAGTTCAAAACGAACCTGGTCATTTCCTTTACCGGTGCATCCATGACAAATGGCGTCTGCACCTTCTTTTAAAGCGATTTCGACGATTCTTTTTGCGATGATTGGACGAGCAAAGCTGGTTCCTAATAAGTACTGTTCATAAGTAGCGCCTGCCTGCATTGTCGGAATCACATAGTTGTTCACAAATTCATCCTGTAAATCTTCGATATATAATTTAGAAGCGCCTGTCTTTAAAGCTTTTTCTTCTAAACCGTCTAATTCAGTTCCCTGTCCAACGTTTCCTGATACAGCGATAACTTCACAATTATAGTTTTCTTTTAACCAAGGAATTAATACAGAAGTATCTAAACCTCCTGAATAAGCTAATACGATCTTGTTGTAAGTTTTTTTCATGTTCTTGTCCTCTTTCTTTCTATTTATATGTGTGATGTGATATTCCACATCGTCGAGCTTTTTCCTTCATGGAATATCACCCCCTCATTAAAAAAGCCCTTTCATTACGAAAGGACGAATTATCGCGGTACCACCTATCTTCCATCCGCATTGCGGATGACACCTCGTTCATAACGCGAACCACGTCAATGCCTCATTTCTTTCGACATTGAAGCTCCAAGACACGTTCAGAAAGTTTGTAGTCATGACTTGCACCAACCGTCAATTCTCTATCACTCAAAGCTTTCTTACTACTTCTTTTCATAGCGATAAACAAATTATACACGTTTCAGTGGTTTTTGCAACTATTTACAAAAAATGAAAATTAAATTAAATCATTAAGTTTTAAATGCACTCTAATCACGTAAACATCCTACGGGAACTACAAATACACCATCTGAGCGTCGATACGCATACCGGCCTGTTCCGGTAAGCACCATCTTAAATGATGGAAGTGCCATTTTCTCTGTATCAATCAATGATTCCAGTTTCAATAAGTTAGAAGCTCCTTCGCTAATAAGGCGGTCGCCACCTATTTTGATTTCAATGAGTCCATAATGTCCATTTCGCAGATGAAGAACTGCATCACATTCCAACCCAGATCGATCTCGATAATGATGAACTGTTCCATTCAATATATCTGCATAAGTTCTAAGATCTCTTACACACATCGTTTCAAATAACAATCCAAATGTTTTCATATCTTTAATTAGATCTTTGGGGCCGAGACCTAAGGCAGCTGTCGCAATTGCAGAATCACTATAATATCTTGTGTCTGAAGCCCTCATAGCCGTTTTTGAACGTAGATTAGGACTCCATGCTGTCATATCATCAACCACAAATATCTTTTTAAGAGCTTTGATATAAGATATGACCGTTTCATCTGTAATATCAAATTCATTAATGCTTATATCTTTTGCTATAGCTGCATAAGAAATCTGTGTTCCCTGATGCCTTGCATAAGATCGCATAATCCGTTTTGTTCTTTCCGGATCCCGTTTTACTCCATCGGCCCGCGAAATATCCGAATGAACTACACCATCTAAATAATCAAAAGCAGCTTCTAAGGCGATATCTTCATCTAAATGAATAATATCCGGCCAGCCTCCTCTGCATACAAGGTATGCGATTCGGTTAAGGTCGTAAGGGTTAGTTCCGGTAATATCCTCTTTTCCTTCAAACAGATCTTTCAAACTTACAGTACCGTTTGATTCCCCTGACTCAAATAAGCTCATGTTTCTCATCGTCAACCAAGCGAACCTTCCTGTTCCACTATGCGATGTTGCCGATAATTCAGGTGGAACAGACGAGCCAGTTAAAATGAACTGTCCTTTGCCATTCCTATGATCAACAGTATATCGAACAGCATCCCATAACTTAGGAGCTAACTGCCATTCATCAATTAATCGAGGTGTATCACCCTCTAACAAAGTAGAGGGTGATATATCTGCAAGGGCAATATTCTGATCTTTCTGCTCGGGTTCATCCATATACAGAATACTTTTTGCGACTTGTTCTGCAGTAGTTGTCTTTCCACACCATTTTGGTCCTTGAATTAAGACAGCACCTCTTCCTTTTAATTTTTTATTTAAAACTTCATCTATCAATCTTGGCATATATTCTTTCATATAAATCACCCATTATAATTCTATCACCAATCCGCCATTTTGTATATTTTCATTCGGCCATTTTGTATGATTTCATTCGGTCATTTTGTGTAATTTAATTCGGTCATTTTGCATAAATTAATTTGTGTTATATCCTCCATTATCTTCCATCACCTCTAGAGTCGGCATCATGTTTTTATTTCGATATCCGAGTTGCCGAAGATACGACTCATATATACGAGTTTCTGTTAAGGGTAGTGTTATTATTGTTCGATCTGGCAAATTATTACCAAACAGTTCTTCCACAAATGGTTCTTCTAACCCTGCTTCTTTCCACGCAAAATAAATATTTGGTACAACGGATGCTGCATGCTCTCCAACTCCAATCAAATTTAACATCTTAAAAAGCGATTTATTTCTGGGAAGAGTAATACCTCCCTTTAACATTTGCTCCTTTCCGACAGGAATCGTACCAGGGTTAGCCATCACAATTCGGTCCGGATATTTCTCTATGACTACACTTCCGGGCTGGTAAAAATCCGTGTTCACAAGACAATTCACCAGAGCCTCACGAACAGCATCATGAACCGGTGTCCTGTCTATTCTGATTCCATTCACAAGATGAAACGGTTTCTTTAAATCCAGTTCCAACTTTGCACTAACGCGTGTGAAGAAATCAAATACATTTCCGGACCATTCGGGTTCTTGAGAATATATACGGTCTGTCCAGCGAATACCTCCAATCATGTGTTCTCGATAATCTAGAAAATAATTCGGATATTCCCTTGTAATTCGTTCCTCTTTTCCAAACATCAACAGCCCGGCTGCTGTTTGTTTAAGAACACCATCTTGATCACTTAAAGCTCCTATCTTAATCAGAAAATCAGTATCATCTAATTGAGTCCATGCTGAACCATCATGATAAATATTATAGCGAACCCTATATGAATGAATGGTTTGAGCATCCAAATCTACTTTCGAGTCCAAAACTCTGTCATCCGCACTATCAAACGAATCTCGAATCA
Source organism: Faecalicoccus sp. (assembly GCA_017941505.1). Next base: position 14,967 of record JAGAWH010000173.1, read on the forward strand.
TTGCCTTAACTTCTTGAATTGTACATTTATAATCGCCTTCAAAGTCACGTCGATAGGTTCCACCATAAACATCATTATTAATAAATATGGGCTTTAATTGTTTTGATGCTCTAGGTACCTTAATCACCAAAATCACATCACCCCCGACAAAATACTCTTCTACATCTGTTTCGTTTATTAAACAATGTGATACTTTACTGCGATTATGAATTGTATTCCAAAAATCTCTTTTTAACTTTGTTAAGTCGCTCAATCCCGTGGTTTTCCAAAACCCATTTTTCTTTTCAGCCACTCCACAGATAATGCAGCCTCCATACGTATTTGCGAAAGCTGAGTACGTTTCCCAAAGTGTTGAGGGAAGATCACCATTGGCAGCCTTAACTTCTAATCGATTGTTTTCACGATATTCTTTAAATCGATTTAAATCAAAATTCATTAAATACACCTCCAATATTCAAATACGAAAAAATATTGAAATAGGTGAAAATATTAAAAAAAATCCGCTTATTTTTCCGTTTCAAGTAATCGATTATCAAATCAAAAAATTAAGAATAAACTTGAACAAAAGACTAATACCTTTTTTTTGACTTACTTTACTCATTATCATTACCGTTTAATATATTGCACTCACTCCAACACCCACATTTCAACACACAC
>JAGAWH010000174.1 GCA_017941505.1 Faecalicoccus sp.
ACATTTGGGTTTTTAGATAAAATCTCTATTTCTTCCTTTGAAAATCTCTTGTCCATAAAAATTTTTACAGCCACTAAAAAAGTACCCATATAGGGTACAGCTTACTTTCCAGAAGCTGTTCCTCCTATGGGTACTAGTTTAACTCGATATCTCCTCCATTTTCTTCTTTTATTTGCGTTCAGAGGTGGCCATTTTCAGCAGCCTCCCTTATGGATGTTTTTTATTTCATCTTTTCTTTAATTTCTTCAAAATCTACCGGTTCAATCGCATGGAATTCTAAAGTAACAGTATCGTTATTTTTGTAGCGTGGAATCAAATGAACGTGGAAATGTTCTACGCTTTGACCGGCTGCTTCATGCATATTGGATAAAAGATTAATGCCATCGCATTTTAAATTCTTTTCCAACTTATTGGCAATCATCTGTGCTACTTCAAAGACATGATCACGAATGGATGCGGGGCAGTCCAAAAATGAAGTGCAGTGTTCTTTCGGAACAACCAGACAATGTCCATAGGATGTTGGATTTACATCTAAGAATACAATGACAGAATCATCTTCATATAGTTTATGGCTTGGAATATCGCCTTTGGCAATTGAGCAGAAAATACACATAGTAAAACCCTCCTTGGGTCCTATTATATACCTATTTTCGGGTAAATGAAAAGCCAGGCTAAGGGGGTGCCTGACTCTTCAAAAATTAAGGGGATAGAAAATAGTATGAATATCAAAAAATCCATACCGGCAAGGCCTTCTACTTCCTTGCTTGCCCAAAGTATAGCACAGGGAACCCTTTGAATTGTGGGAAAAATGTGTGAAAACACAAAAAAGATGGATTTTTTGGGATAAAATGTGTCATTTTTGGATATTTTAGGAGAAAAACGGATGAAAAAGTGTCATGAATACGCTTTCAAGTGGTCACCCGGATTAGGTGGTATTTCCTTTTAAAAAAGCCCAATTCATGGAGTAAGTATGTTATAATGATTCAGAATTGGGGGTTTCTATCAATGATACATAAAACAATTCAAGAAATCAAACAAATGGTGAATGGAGAATATACCGGATCGGATGATCGAATGATCTGCGGTGTTACCATTGACTCCAGAACCGTTGAAGAAAATATGTTATATATTCCGTTGATCGGAGCCAGAGCGGATGGTCACTCTTTTATCGATTCTGTCATCGAAAAAAAGGCGGCCGCTGTTTTATGGCAGAAAGATCATAAAGATGTACCGGAAGGCATTCCGTGCATTCTGGTTGAAGATACACAGAAAGCTTTGCAGCAGCTGGCAAAAGCGTACTTAGAAACATTAAACTGCAAGATTATCGGTATTACCGGATCTAACGGCAAGACAAGCTGTAAAGATATGATGTACAGTGTTTTCTCAAAAGAGAAAAAGACCCAGAAAACGCAGGGGAACCGTAATAACGAAATTGGATTGCCTTTGACAATTCTTGACTTTGATGAAGATATCGAAGTTGCGGTACTCGAAATGGGAATGGAAAACTGGGGTGAGATTGAGTTTCTAACCTCAATCGCCAGACCGGATATTGCCGTTATTACCACGATTGGCTCTGCTCACAAGGAGAACTTAGGCGGTAAGCTTCAGATTGCGCAGGCTAAGTTGGAAATACTACAAAATATGAATCCAGAAGGTTTGTTCTTATATCACAAAGACAGCCCTGAGATTGAACAAGCGATGAAGGATATGAATTACTCCAAAGATATTGAAATTCAATCTTTTGGAAAAAAAGCCGATGTGATGGTTACATCCGATATTGAATTTACCGGAAATTCAATGCGTTTTAGCTGCAACCTATTAGATGAGCCGGTTGAATTGAACGCCTTGGGTGAAGTGATGGCATACAACGCATTACCTGTAATTGCGGCTGCCAAACATGAAGGTATTTCCAATCAATCCATTTTAACAGGATTAAAGGAATTGGAAATGACGCGTATGCGTACCCAATTGATTTCGATCAAGAGCGCTAAGATATTAGATGATTCTTATAAATCCAATCCGGAAAGTGCCATGGCTGCCATCGATACATTAATGTCAATTCCGGCTGCCAAACATATTGCGGTACTTGCCGATATGTTAGATTTAGGCGAAGATGAAAATGAATTACATGCAGGCATTGGGCGTTACGCAGCAGCGAAACATGTTGACTTATTATATTGTACCGGACCATTATCCAAACATACTGCCAACAAGGCGGATATGGATGCGGTATGGTTCGCATCCAAAGATGCCATTGTGAATGATTTAAAATCATATCTGGATCAGGATGTAGTAATTCTGGTAAAAGGAAGCCGTGCAATGGCTATGGATACAATTGTTCGTGATTTACAGGAGGATAAGTAGTATGAATTTAGGTGTTATTTTTGGAGGACAGAGCTCTGAATATTCTGTATCTCTTCATTCAACAGGATCTTTTTTAAGACAGATTCATGAAGAAAAATACAATATCACAAAGATTGGAATTACTGATAAGGGTGAATTCTATTTATATAAAGGAAATATCGAAGACATAGAACATGATCATTGGTGTACACCGGATAAGGCTGTACCTTGTGCCTGGGTAAAAGGCGGTATTATCGTTCTTGACGGAACCAATGAAAAAATTGAATTAGACTGCGTATTCCCGGTATTACACGGTAAAAACGGAGAAGATGGATGTATTCAGGGATTGTTGGAACTGATGAATATCCATTATGTCGGATGTGATATTTTATCCAGTGCTGTATGTATGGATAAGGAAATCATGCATATTTTATGTGATCAGGCTAATATCCCATGTGCAGAATATATCTGCTTAAGAGAACGCGGAAAGAATCCGAGCTTTGAAGAAATTCAGGAAAAAATTCCTTTACCATGGATTGTAAAACCATGTAATGCAGGAAGCAGCTACGGTGTTCATTATGTAGATGACAAGGACAGCTTTACAGAAGCCTGTAAAGATGCTTTCTATTGGGATGGAAGAGGAAAAATCCTGGTAGAAAATGCGATATCCGGATTTGAAATCGGATGTGCTGTTATGGGAAATGACGAAATCTTTACCGGAAGCTGTGATGAAATTGAAATTAATGGCGGTTTCTTTGATTTCGAAGGAAAATATGAAATGAAAGGTGCAGCTATTTACTGTCCGGCCCGCATCGATGAAAAGACATTTGATGAAGCACGCGACTTAGCACGCAGAGTATATATTGCGATGAACTGCACCGGTATGGCTCGTGTTGATATGTTTGTGACAGATGATAAGAAGGTTGTCTTAAATGAAGTCAATACGATTCCTGGTCTTACCGCAACATCCCGCTATCCTTCTATGATGAAAGAAGCCGGTATTGAGTTCCCGGATTTAATTGACAAGTTGATTGATCTTGCGATGCAAAGGACGATTGGAGCATGTTAGTCAGCAAGTCAAGAGCCTGGGAAATCATCGATTATGATGCGATTGCCCACAATGTTGAAGAGATTCAAAAACTTGTAGGCAATGAAAAAATCATGGGTATCGTTAAGGCAAACGCATATGGACATGGAGCTGTGGAATGTGCCAAAGCTTTAAAAGCAGCCGGTGTTGATTTCTTTGCGGTTGCGACCATGGATGAAGCTTTACAATTAAGAGAAGGCGGTATCGAAGAAAATATTCTTATTTTGGGATATACACCATTAGAACATATCCATTATTTAGTAGAAAAAAATTTAATTCAAACCTTAGTATCTTTGGATTATGCCAAAGAACTAAATACATATGCCAAAGACAACAATACGGTCATCCGTGGACACTGCAAGGTGGATACCGGAATGGGAAGAATTGGTATTGTATATCAGGACAACCATAAACATATGGATGAAATTATTGAGGAGTACCAATTGCCGAATGTTCAGGTAGAAGGTATTTTCTCACATTTTCCAATCAGTGATGAATTGGATAAGAAAGCCTATTCCGATCATCAGATTGAATTGTTTGAAGAGGTTTTAACTAGTTTAAAGGAAGCCGGAATCGATCCGGGTATCCGTCATATACAAAACAGCTACGGCATCTTGAATTTCGGGGATTTAGGATATGATTACTGTCGACCGGGCTTATTATATATGGGCGTTACCAGTGATGATACGATTCCAATCGCATCCAATCCGGATTTCATTCCGATTATGTCGCTTTATGCCAACATCAGCATGATCAAGGAAATCGACAAAGGCCAATCCATCAGCTATGGCCGTCATTTCATTGCTGAAAAGCCAACCAAAGTGGCTTCTATTACCATTGGATATGCCGATGGATTGCCTCGAATCTGTTCTAACAAGGGACTTGAAGTCCTGGTTCATGGAAAACGCTGCAAGATCATCGGAAATATCTGTATGGATCAATGTATGGTTGATGTAACGGATGTAGAAGATGTCAAAGCAGGAGATGTTGTCTGCTTAGTCGGTATACAGGGTGACCAGAGAGTTACCATAGATGAAATCAGCCGTAAGGCAAATACAATCAATAATGAAACATTATGCGGTATTTCTGCACGAGTACCGCGAATCAAAAAGAAAGGGTAAAAAAAGATTATGGCGAAAAGACAATATGCAGCCATTGACATTGCGAAGTATGTAGCAGCTCTGTTGGTGGTAGCGGTGCATACATTTCCGTTACTAGGTGTATCTGAAGTATTGAATACATATTTGATTCATTGTTTTGGACATGTGGCAGTTCCGTTCTTTTTTACGGTTGCGGGTTATTTTTTCTTTAAAAAATATACCGGTGACCCGGAAACGGATCGATACACGCTGCAGGATTATCTTTTCCGCCTGCTGAAGTTATATGTGATATGGAGTGTTATTTATCTTCCATATAAAATTTATGATTATGTAGCTGCCGGAAGCGGGCTTTCTGCCATCATCAGCTATGTGCGGGACTTCTTCTTTGCGGGAAGCTACTACCATTTATGGTATTTCCCGGCATCGATCATTGCCTTTATTCTGGTCTTCTACAGTTATCAGAAAAAAGGATTGAACTTTACCATCAAAGCTTCTTTGGCAGCCTATGCGATTGGATATTTAATCAATATCTTTGGTCCGGTATGGGAGACCATCCCGGGAATCAGCTTATTATATGGCTTATATATGCGTATCTTTACAACCGCAAGAAACGGTTTCTTTATGGGACCAATCTATGTAACGATGGGTCTTTTGATGACAAGGACAAAACGTCTGCCGAAACGCACCTCGATGATTGGCTTTATCGTCAGCATGATTTTCCTGCTTTTGGAAGTGACCGTTTACCGTTTAACAGGAATCTTACAGGATCTTTCCTGCATGTTCTTGACCGTTATTCCGGTAATCTATTTCTTAGTTAGCTGGCTGCTTCGTGTGCGTATGCCTTATAAACCGATTCATCGTGAATTACGAAATGATTCGACATTGATCTATACATCGCATATCTTATTCGCAAAACCTTTATGGACGCTTTTACCGGATGCCAATATTGTTGTTTATTTCTTAACCATAGCTCTGGCACAGGGCTTTGCGACGCTGGTACTTCGAAATAAGGGTCGTCTACCTATATTAGAAAACCTATATTAAATTATGATTAGAATTTCACAAATTAAGTGCCTTGATTCCTCTGAAATCGAGGCACTAATTCTTAAAAAACTGAATATGAAACCTGAAGATCTTTTGTCATGGACAATTCATCGTAAAAGTGTGGATGCCCGTCATCAAAAGGTCTGTTTTTCTTATATTATCGATGCCAAAGTACGAAATGAGAAAAAGTATCTGCGGCATAAAGATGTCAAGTTAACGCCTGATGAAACATATCATCCGGTAGCTTCAGGAACAAGAACATTACATCATCGTCCGATTATTGCCGGTATGGGGCCTGCCGGCATGTTTGCCGGATTACTTCTGGCAAAATCCGGATATAAGCCAATTATTCTGGAAAGAGGATCTGAGGTTTACACCCGCAAAAAAGCTGTGGATGCCTTTTGGGAGGGTGGCACCTTAAATCCGGAGTGCAATGTGCAGTTTGGCGAAGGAGGAGCCGGTGCTTTCAGTGATGGAAAGCTCACCACAAGATCCAAGGACTCCCGCTGTCATATGATCTTAGAAGAACTGGTAAGGCATGGGGCTGATTCGGATATCTTGATCGATGCCTATCCGCATGTCGGAAGTGATGTGTTTTTAAAAATTATTGAAAGTATCCGAAAGGAAATTATTTCTTTGGGCGGAAAGATTTATTTTGACACTAAAGTAGAGGATATTGAAATTAAGGATAATCACATCACAAAGGTGATTACCAACCAAAAATCTTTTGATACCGATACACTCATCCTTGCGATTGGACACAGTGCTGTGGATACGATCTTAATGTTGAAGGAAAAGGGAATGGAGATGACATCCAAACCATTTGCGGTAGGGGTGCGTATCGAACATCATCAAAGCTTTATCAATGAAGCGATGGTAAAAGAATTTGCGGATGATCCCCGCTTTGTACCGGCAAGGTATCAGGTTTCAATGACTGCATCCAATAATAAGGGAGCCTATTCCTTCTGTATGTGTCCGGGAGGATATGTGGTAGATGCATCGAGTCAACAGGGCAATCTTGTAGTCAATGGAATGAGCTATTCCAAGCGTGATGGCATCAATGCCAATGCGGCCATTCTGATCCAGGTCAACAGCTCTGATTATGGAGATGGCATATTAGATGGTTTAAAGTATCAGGAAGATTTGGAAAAACGGGCTTTCTCATTTGCGAATGATTTTAAAGCTCCTGTTCAATTGGCAAAAGACTATCTGAATCATAAAGTATCTACTTCTTTTGGAAAGGTAAAACCAACCTATCCACGGGGTACGGTATTTGTAGATTTGAATGAATTATTTGATGAGAATGTGAATAAAGCGCTCCATGAGGGCTTAGAATATTTTGAAAGAAAAATACCCGGTTTTGTGAGCGATGACGCGCTTATGACAGCTGTTGAATCGAGAAGTTCTGCAGCGGTTCGTTTAACAAGAAATGATGTGTTAGAATCCAGTATTGGCGGTATCTATCCATGTGGGGAAGGCAGTGGTTATGCCGGGGGAATTATGACCAGTGCAATAGATGGAATACGCGTGGCGGAAAGTCTTATTTCAAGCTTTGACAAGCCGAAATAGAGTATATACAATACATTCAGAAACCAAGAGAAAGTTAAAAGGAAAAGGGAAAGAATAGAGGGGGACTTTCCATGAATAAATATTGTAAAGGGTGCGGAGCCTTGCTCCAAACGGAAGATGAAAATACATTAGGATATGTACCGACTTTAGAATCGGATTATTGTCAGCGCTGCTTCAAAATCCGTAATTACGGTCAGGTAACCATCAATATGCAGACCGGTATTGAATCCAATATTACGTTAGATAAGATCAATGAAATCGATGCGGTTGTGTTCTGGGTTGTGGATTTATTTACATTTGAAGCCAGTATGATCAGCCGCTTAAACCAGAAACTTCCGGGTAAGGATATCATCATGGTTTTGACCAAGCGTGATGTATTGCCGAAGACACTAGCCGATGATAAGATTATTTCCTTTGTGGAAAATCGTCTTTCAGAAGAAGGAATTAAGGTAAAAGATATTGTGATTACCGGATATTTCCTAAAAAATGGGGATAAGGCAAATGAGAATATTCATAAGGTAGAAAATGCCATCCGCAAATACCGGGGTAATAAAGATGTGGTCTTTATGGGAATTGCCAATGCAGGAAAATCGACCTTGTTGAATCAATTGTTAAATAGTACGGATTTGACAATATCCAGAAATCCGGGTACTACTATAGATTTAATACCGTTAGTCCATGAAGGGTATACTCTTTATGACTCTCCGGGTATTGAAAATTCCCACAGTGTACTTACCTATCTGCAGCCAAAGGATTTAAAAACCGTCATTCCGACCAAACCGATACGGCCTTTTGTATCTCAGATTTATGAGGATCAATCGTATGCGGTAGGCGGTTTGGCAAGATTAGATATCGTGCCGGAGGGAAAGGCATCTGTTGTCGGATATTTCTCAAGAAGTCTTGCGATACATAGAGGTAAATTATCCAATGCCGATGATCTCTGGCAGAATCACTTAAATGAAATGTTGACACCGTGCTTAGATACATCGATGTTGACCATGCACACCTTCCATGCTCCGAAGATGACAGAGGATAAGATGGATGTTGTGATTCATGGACTTGGCTGGTTTTGTATCAGCGGCTCCGTAAAGAGCATCTATGTACGTGTACATAAAGGAATTCAAGTAACATTTAGAAAGGCGATGATTTAATGATCAGTTCCGCAAATAAAAAATACTTACGCAAATTATCAATGTCTTACCGTCCGTTATTTCAAATCGGTAAGGAAGGCATCTCATATAATATGATTCAATCGATGAATGATTCTTTAGAA
>JAGAWH010000015.1 GCA_017941505.1 Faecalicoccus sp.
GAATCAAATATATCATCCGGACCAAATTCAGGATCTTCCGCTTTTTCGGATTTGCTGACATATGCATCATTATCACTGTCAATCAATACAATCCCCTTATATTTATTTTCAAGTGAATCACTACTTGGATCTGTAATAATTCCGGCAACAGTAATGGCATGAAGTGCAGAATCAAGTGTATCATTTGAAACCTGTCCGATGGTACCTCCGGCCACTACCTGTCCACTATCTAATATCTTTTCAATCGCAATAGGATCCTCAATCAGATCATGGTTTTCATAAACCATATTTACCGATATCTGAGGCAGCAGTCCATCCGACTTGTCAAACCGTTCCAGAAGACCGGCCGAGTTTTTCAAACCCATCGGAAACATTTCTCCGTCAAAGAACCATTCAATCCCTGTAAAAATATCACCACCCTGATTGGTAAAACGGCTGCTGATATATTCAAAGATTTCATCTTCCGATGTAAAAGAAGCTCCGGTATCCGGATTATTCATCTGTTCGCCCCATCCGGATATCCACAACATATTGGAAACACTGGCTGCCCAACAATGAGCATAATCATAATCATTCCAATATTGTTCAGCCTCCACACAATCCCATTTTTCTGCATCAAAGAACGCATCATCAATAATTTTTAATTCATTAGAGCCTTGGGCATCATAATGATCCGAAAGACATTGAATAAATTCATCTTTATTATCTTCTTTTAAACCATTCATTGTGATTTGGTATTCATGTCCATCTGCTGCCTGAAAGGATTCATCTACAGATACACCGGGATCTTCTTTTTCAGCAGTGCTGCCAAGATCAATCACGGTTGACTCTTGGGCATAAATCATCTGTGAATGATTCATCAACAAAAAGAGGGCTGCCATCCCAAACATATAGAATATTTTACTTTTCAAATTCATGGAATAATCATCCCTCCTTTTAACAATTGTTCTCTATGAATACAATACCAAAGTCCAAACAATTCATCCATATTCTAACATTGAAAAAAGGAAGCGGATTTATATCCACTTCCAAACTGTTATCGCATCTGTCGTGTAAGTTCCACAAGACCGGATACAATATGATCCAATACCTTTTTATAAGCACAGAAAGAATCTGTTAAATAACATACATTCTGCCGTCTGCATCCTCCGGAACATATGCCAACATACTTACATTTATCACACGGTGCCTTCTTACATTGAGAAGTTTCAATAAATCGTTTGGCATTTATGGAGTTCTGCATCGTATCAAAGTTGTCTTCTTTGACATTTCCTAATTTCCACTCATCCAGACAATAGAAATCGCAAGGGTATACATCCCCATTTCCTTCAATCACAAACTGTTTTGAGCAGTGTCCGATCATGCCGCATTGGTATGGAGACTGTCCCATCAACATAGCCTGCACATTCTCAAATAAGTTGATACTCATAAAGCCACCGCTTTGAATCTCCTTTTTCCAGGCATCAAAGAATGAATTATAAAAGGATGCATATTCACCTGCCCGCAAAGCTAAACCACTTGGATCATTACCATCCAGTTCCGGTAAGCACGGAATCAATTGAATATACTGAAATTTATGATTCTTATAAAAATCAAACAATTCTTTTGGATGACGGGATAACTGCCTTGTGACAACCGTTAAAATATTATATTCCACCCCATGTTTTTCAAATAATTCAATTCCTTTTAATACCCTGTCAAAAGCACCCTGTTTTCTTGCATCATAGCGGTTTCGATCATGGATCTGTTTATAACCATCTAATGAGATTCCTAACAAAAATTTATGTTCTTTAAAAAAGCGGGCAAAATCATCATTTAATAAGGTACCATTGGTCTGCATAGACCAATTGACCTTCATCTTCTTTTGATCAACCAACTCGGCAAACTCCTTAAAATAGTCTATGCCGGCAACAGTAGGCTCACCACCCTGAAAGCTGATATTGGCAACCCCATCTTGACCTATATAATCATAAATACCATCGACTAACGCATTTAAAGTATCCTCTTTCATAACACCTTGAGAGGATACTTCACGATTTTGACTGACATCGGCATAGAAACAATAACGGCATCTTAAATTACATAAAGAAGAAGCCGGCTTAATTAATACGGATATTGTCTTCATGAACTGGTTCCTGTTCCACAATAAGGTCATCTTTCTGTCTTTATGTTAACATAAACAAACCTTATCTTCTCCAAAACAACATCGCTGCTGAAACCTCAAGCTTAACTCAATAACCACAAAGGAAGCCTATCTGAATATATACCCAAAAAATCGACAAAAAAATAAAAAAATTTCAATTTGAAAGAGTATGGTTATATCGATGGTTTATACTGATTTTGTATCTTCTCCGATTCTCCTTTCCCTAAGTTCTAAAATACTCCCTAATTAACTAATTGACGAATTTAATTGATAGAATTATTATTGATATAGATTAACTAATCCGTTAATTTATATCATCGTTACGGCGGTGATTTATGAAAATAACTTATTCTAATAAAAAAGTTGAAAAATGTTTTGAAAACTATGACGAGATGAAAAAACATATCCCTTTCGAATGGACCAGAGCTGTAAAAAAACACATTGATCGTTTACAGGCAGCTGAAACCTTTGGTGATTTTTTACAATTGAATCTGGGTCACCCTGAGCGGTTAAAAAATCAAAATGAGATACAATATTCCATTCGAATAAATGGAAATGTGCGATTAATAATAAAGCTTGATAAAAACTGTACTATTAGTCAATGCAAAGAAATAGAAATAGAAGGAGTGGTTGATTATCATGGCAGATCTGAAACGTGGTATATCCCTTGATCTATTAATTCATCCGGGAGAAACAATTTCCGATGTATTGGAAGACAGGAACATCACACAAAAAGAATTGGCGAAAAGAGCCGGTGTATCTGAACCTTTTTTAAGCGATGTCATTCGGGGAAAGAAAGACATTTCCAAAGGCTTAGCTATGGGTCTTGAATATGCATTAGGGGTCCCAAAATCATTTTGGTTAAACCTTCAGGCAAATTACGATGCCGAATTGTTAAGCATTACGGAAGAACAAAGTATCACAGACCAGGAAAGGACAGTCTTTCAATCAATCCAGGAAATTGTTCATTATTTAAAAACAACAAATAATATTCCCTGTGATTCAACTGAGAACCAGGCCATCATCTCGCTTAGAAAGAATTTAAGAATCAGTAATTTATGTCTTTTGAAGACAATGGTCCCCCTCCGTTTCTTTCGAAGTGCAGAAGAAACAAAATTCAATTCCGATCTTCTTGGTGCCTGGTTATGCCTTTGTGAAGCACAACAACAGCCTGCAGCATCTTTTTTCGATGAATTCCGAATTCAAGATCTAATCCTCAGTCTTAAAAATATCATGCAAAGAAAAGAATTGGATCCCAGCTCTTCCTTAATGAATGCATTATCCGAATATGGCATCCAATTTAGCACCATCCAATCTTTTCGAGACATACCTATTCAAGGCATTTTAAGAAAAAATGAGAATACATACCAGCTGGTTCTCACAAGATACGAAACACCTGCGGATGATTTCTGGTCCTTAATATTTCGCCAAATCGGCCATATGGTCAATAAAGATATAAAAAAGAACGGTATGTTTATAACCATAGAAGATTTAGCCAACATCAATTTCAATAAAACAAATGAATTTAGCGCAAATTCGCTTTTAGATGCAAACAGTTATAAACAGTTTTTGGAAAATCACAAGTTCACTATTTCTTCAATTGAGCAATTTGCAAAGTCGCAAAATGTACCTTCCTATATTGTAATTGGACGACTTCAACGGGAAGGCATTATTCCTTTCAATAAATTTGAAAAATATAAACTAAAATACAAATGGACGTAAAAGGATATCACGAAAAGTGATATCCCTTTTGAATTTTTACTTATATTCCGGTAAATTCATCATCATCAGCTTTAAAAGCTCCTGTAATAAAGCGAAGTATTCCTTTTAACAAAGATTGAAGAATAGCCAATATGATTACACAAATCACTTCACATAATCGAAATGCCACCATAACCCAATGAATCACAATGTTGTCTTTTTCGTTGAATTTCATGAAATCCCTCCTCATTTTGCATCTAGATCATACCTTACCTGTGGAACAGAATATATACCCAAAAAATCGGTAGAAAATTTAATATAATACTTGTTTTCATCGAGACATTCAGGAAATATCTTTGGATTCAATATGAAAATCTTTGGATTGACAAGTAAAAACTATGGATTGGAATCAATAAAAAAAGAACGCACCGAGAATCGAACCCTCGACGTTCTCCGATATACTCTGATTGACTAGAAAAGAGGTATACCTTGTCAATGATTATACGACACATCGCTCATATTTGCCAGTTTCTTTGCAGGCATTAGAAATTGAAATCATTGATTATATTTACTAAAAATATCTTTGGATTCATCGCAGAAATCTTTGGATTGGGTTACTATACCTTTGGATTGATACACAAAATATATAGATTGGAGGAATAACAGTGGATTATACACGTATAAAAGAACAAGCCAATGATATTTTAAAAAGCAGAGTACCGGAATGTTCGTATATTGAATACAAAGCATCTGAACAGCAGCTGGACAAAATCCTGAAAACGATTTGTGCTTACGGAAACAATTATTACGATAATGACATCCAATATTTGTTTATAGGTATCGAAGAAGAAAACAGTTCCGAGAATAAGGCAATTCCTGTTCTACCAATCAAAGGAATCACAAGCACTCATTTAGAAAAGTGTAAAAACACTCTCAACTCGTTAAAGCCCTTTCTTTACCCCAACGTGAAATTTGAAATATTATCAAATAACTTGGAAGGAATTGATTATCTTGTTTTGATTGTTCAACGACAGACCGGCGGACCGTTCATGGTTTCAGAAAGAGCAGAAAAAAGCAAGAAGGTAAAACTTAAAGCCGGCAGATACATCCGAATAGAATCCGACACAAGATTAGCTCGTGTTGATGAAGAATACGATCTTCTCCGTAAATTTGCCAATTATCACTACACCTCGATTTCAACAACTGAAGCAACAATCAATGATTTAAGCATGGATTTAATACAAGAATATCTATTCTCTACCAGCAGGCGCAAAATCAATGATACTCTCACAAAAAATGAAGCCGCTAAAACATTAGGTCTGATCGATAAAAATGACCCGACCCACTCTCGTGTCAAAAACTTTGCGGTACTCATGTTTGCGCAGCATCCGGAACAATTTATTCCTTATGCGTATACTGAATTGATCATTGATATGTTTAATACTAAAAAAACAATGGAATCCAAAACATTTAGAGGTCCGATTTGGAAACAATATGAAGCCATCATAAATTACATTAACGATAATTATCTGAATGAACTTGTTTTACGGGAAGAAGGTAAATCAGAAAACAGAAGAATTATAAATTTCCCATTTACGGCTGTAGAAGAGCTGTTGGCTAATGCGATTGTTCACAATAATTACGAAAATCAAAAACCGATTCAAATTTATATTTCCAGGAGTCAGTTGAATATCGTGAATTATAATAAGCCACTGCCACCGCTTAAAATCAATGATTTGAACGAAAGATCCTTTTTTAATGAACGCGATACAGAAAATCCGGAAATCAGAGATATGTTCAAAGCACTGGGAATCATCGAATCATTCGGAACAGGAATCGGTGAAGCAAAAAGAGCAATGCAGGAAAACGGTTCCCCTCAGCTTTATTACAAATTATTCGATTCAAATGATAATGTGACTTCCGTAGTAATACCTGTGAATCAGGAATACTATCAAATCAAATATGAGAATGATCGTGGGCAAAATCCCCGGCCGGAGGTAGACACCGAAAACATCAAACAAAAAATATTGAATTCTAAGTATTCTCAAACCGTTAAAAGAAACCTGTGTAAGATATATGAAGAATTACCATCCGAGGTCTTTGGAAACGAAAGAATCGTTCAAGTTTTAAACTGTTCCGAAGTAACCGCAACCTCATATATCAAAAGAATGTATGACCAGCTGCATATTATTGCGGCCGTTCAAGGTGCCGGTAAAGGAAAATATAAATTTTCGCCACCCGAATAATAGTAAAGGAAGCCTAAATCGGCTTCCTTTACTTTATATCCCGGTAAATTCATCATCCTGAGCTTTAAAAGCTCCTGTAATAAAGTGAAGTATTCCTTTTAACAAAGATCGAACAACCGCAAATATGATTACATAAATCACTTCACATAAACGAATTGCCACCATAATCCAATGAATCACAATGTTGTCTTTTTCGTTGAATTTCATGAAATCCCTCCTCATTTTGCATCTAAATCATACCTTACCTATGGAACAGTATATATACCCAAAAAATCGGTATAAATCAACAAAAAAGATAAGATGGTTTTATCACCAATTACTCTGACATTTGTCAAAGTTATAAAGAGTTATAAAAGAATATAAAAGTTATAAAGAGTTATAAAAATTACTTTTAGATATACTAAAAATAATTCTTGCCGAAGCTAAAGATAAATTACATAATTATTTTATAGAAAGAAATGGAGGGTCCTCTATGAACAGATTTAAAAAGATGATCAGCATATTTACCGTCTTTATGCTGATACTGACTACCGGCTGTGCCAATAATCAGAAGCAGGAACAGACAGTTGAGAAAAACGGAAATATCGTGATCTTCTTTACCAGCGACATTCATTGCGCTCTAGATAAAGGCTTCGGTTTTGAAGGATTACAGCAGATTCGAGACAGCTATGAAGCCAGAGGATATACCACTTTACTGGTAGATGATGGCGATGCCATACAGGGTGAAAACGTCGGTGTTTTCACTCAAGGAGAAGCCATTATCAATTTAATGAATACAGTAAAATACGATGTTGCGATTCCGGGTAACCATGAATTCGACTATGGTATGGACCGCTTTATGGAATTGACCAAAATAGCGAATTTCCCATATATCAGCTGCAACATCCACAAAGAAGGCGAATTATTATTTGAGCCATATATCATCAAAGAAGCAGCGGGCAAAAAAATCGCCTTTATCGGTATCACAACACCGATGACAATTACCTCCTCTACACCTAAATTTTTCCAGAATGAAAAAGGTGAATATATTTATGATTTCTCTCAGGATGATACCGGAGAAAAATTATATGCCGCCGTGCAGAGTGCAATCGATGGTGCCAAAGCAGAGGGTGCTGACTACATTTATGTAATGGGACATTGTGGATTAGAAGAAGAATGCGCTCCATGGACATATGCAGATATTATCTCTCATACAAGTGGAATCAATGTTTTCTTAGACGGTCATTCTCATGATACAGAACAGATTGTCATGAAAGACAAGGATGGTAACGATGTCGTTCGTTCTGCAGTAGGAACAAAATGGATTGGCATCGGTTACAGCATCATTACCCCGGAAGAAGGTATCAAGGAAACCAATATCATCAGCTGGACAAATAAAATCAGTGCACCTGAGATGTTTAATTTCAATAATGCAGCTACACCGGTTGTGAAAGAAACGAAAGCTAAATTGGAAGAAACAATGGGTGTAGTTGTCGGGCATTCAGATGTAGACCTGATTATCCATGATCCTGTTGCGGTTGATTCCATCGGTAAACCGGTACGTATCGTCCGTACTCAGGAAACCAACCTCGGCGATTTAGAAGCAGATGCAATACGCACTCAATGTGATGCTGATATTGCTCTGGTAGGCGGCGGTGGTATCCGCACACCGATTAAAAAAGGTGATATCACGTATGGCGATATTCTCAACGTTGCTCCGTTTGGAAACCAATTAACCGTTGTTGAAGCGACCGGACAGCAGATTCTGGATGCATTAGAATGGGGTGCCCGCGCACTTCCGGCAGAGTTTGGTGGTTTCCTGCAGGTTTCCGGCATGAGCTATGACATCGATGTATCGATTCCTTCTCCTTGTAAATCAGACCAGAACAGCATGATGACTTCCATTGAAGGTGAAAGACGTGTTAGAAATGTGAAAATCAATGGTGAGCCAATCGACCCTGCAAAAACATATACGGTAGCTGGATTGGATTACCTGTTACTGAATAAAGGAGATGGCAATACCGCATTTGACGGTGCAACATTAGTGAAAGATGGAATCAAATTAGATGCCCAGGCTATTATTGAATATATTACAGAAGACCTGAACGGAACTGTCGGTGAAGAATACTCCAACCCTTACGGACAGGGTCGTATCACCATTCTTAACGGAGAATAAAATGATTACCGCAAAAGAATTACAACAGGGCACATTGATCCGTTATCGAAATGAAGCATATATCGTGCTTGATGCCAAATACATTAAACCGGGTAACGGTGCCGGATATGTGGATACCAGACTCCAAATGATCAAGGATGGAAGAGTTGTTAAAAAAATCTTCTCCCCTTCCGTACAATTAGAAACAGTTGAAAAAAAAGATGAAGAAGCTAAATATTTATCATGCTCTAAGGGGGTATGTCTCTTCCAAACCGATGAAAAAGATGTTTCTGCACCTGAAAAATTATGTGGTAAAGCCATTGATTATCTACCTGTCGGAGCCGATGTCGTATTACATTATTATGATGGAGAGCTGTTAGAAATCAGCCTTCCTAAAACGGTAAAGCTTTCGGTGAAAGATGTCGTAAAAGGTATTGCGATTTTAGAAACAGGTGCTAAAACCAATGTCCCTTACTTCATCAAAAAAGGCGATACTATCCTTGTGAATACTATGAAGGGTACCTACCTATACAAAATCAATTGAGCATTCTCGGAAAAGCGGCTAATTAGTGAGTCTGGAATGATTCAGACAGGTCAAAAGTGAGATTATATTCGTCCTTTTTGCTAGAATGGCACGACGAAAAGGGTATCTTCTCGACACCATTTTTTTAGTATTCAATGAAAGCAGTATTACTATCCTTCGACTTTATGCCATGCATCAAGGTGGATGTTTATCGCACCCATGATCGAAAAGAAAAAGTTCTTCGAACGGTTGCGGACAGCCATTTTATGAAGTCCGTAGTCATTCAGAATCCTGTTGTTGATCCTTTCTGTACAGGTCCGGTTTTTATAGATCTCCTTCCATTTGGGGCTTTGATACGGGATCGGACCGAACAGTTTATAGTTGGTCTTGTCATAGGTTTTCTTGACCCTTCCATAAGGAGAAGAGGAACATTCGTTTCCTAAAGGACATTTATGAATTTTGCCAGCTTTTACAGGACAGCGGTATTTTGTAGCTTTTTTAGAATTATCATAACCGTCACGTATCATCCTCAAGCCTGCCGTGCATAGTGGAACGCCATCGGAATCGACATTTTCATACTTTGCATAGGGATTAACTGGATTAGAGGTTCTTTTGTTCCAGTCAATGACTGGTATAATATCTTTAAGACGCAGATATTCATAGATACTGTAGGCATCCATTGCGGAGTCAAAGCACATATGCTTGGGTTTTAAATTGGGGTTGATATCGAGCATGCGCGCAGTTGCGGTAATGGAAGTGAGAGCATCGTGGTCTGAAGCATAGCCCATCGCAAGAAAGACGGGGAGGTCGATCTTGTGGACAGGGTTATGGACAGAGATATTGAACAGAGTGTAACCGTAATACCAGCTGCCAAGATCACTGTCCCACCCGATATTTGCGTCAGGTGCGGAATACCGGTGATCAAGGTCGGGATCTTCCGCACCTTTTACTTTGTTTCCGAAACGGTTGGCATGGATATGGACGCATGAGCCGTCTCCTGCTGCAGTGAGGTTCTCCTGATCAATGAGCTTCATCCGGATGGACGGCCGAACCGCTACGAGATCAAAGAGCTTTTCGATCGCAAAGGTGGCACGGGAACGGTCAAACTGAGCACCATCCCTGTACTTCATGGCAAGCGAAAGGGTATCTTCATCGGTATAGTTCTCCCATTTCTGATCCTTTTTCAAATCAGCCTTGTTTTCTGATTTGTTCCTGCCGGCAGGATATAGAGTGGACAAGGAAGGCTTATCATGCATGATGCGGTTGATAAAGTCATAGTGACAGGAGACAGAAAGAGGTTTCGAGGACCCGATCATATATTGAAGAAGGGCATCGGAGTGAACAGTGTGGCACCACAGGTCAACAGAGTAGTAGCCGAGGCGAAGCATAAGGATAAAGGATCGGATATAGAGCAGCGGGTTATTAGCGGGTCTGCCCTTTACAGGAGAATAAAGTGAAAGAAGAAGATCGCGGACTGAATCAAGATTCAGTTTTCGCAGGCACCATAGAGCAGATTTAAAAGATTTGTTCTGTTTGAGCCTCTTATGGTCAGAGAAAGAAAGCTCAGAAGAATGCGAATCAAGGAAAGAAAGATACTCAGCATGAGTAGGGATATACAGTAACATTTGACTTACCTCCAACGCCTTCTTAAAGGAGCGAGCGGAGCGAGCTGCATCGGGCAGGAAAAGTCAAGTAAAAATATTAAAAATCAGCTATAAACTTAAGAAAAACTTAGGGGGGAAGAAGGAAATCAGGAGTCAAAAAAAGCCCATAAATAGGGCAATTCTGATTTTCCGAGAATCCTCCAATTAATTAAGGGGGGATTCCGTATTTGGAATCCCCTTTGTTTAATCTTTCTTATTCACTTTCCAGAATCCTCTTGTTCCGTTTTCCCTGGAAATATATCCCATCTTGACCAGCTCATCAATTTCCCTTCGAACAGTAATACGAGCTTTGCACAATTTTTCTGCAATCTTTCGCTGGGATATTTTAGGATCTAATTCTGCAATCAGCAATATACTCTTCTGCAGGTCGGTTAAGCAATTTATAGGATTGGACTCAATGAACTCGGGATTGGGCTCATTAAACTTGCGATTGGGCTCATTGGACTCACGATTGGGCTCAATGGACTCATGATTGGGCTCATTGGACTCATGATTGGACTCATTGAACTCGCGATTGGGTTCATTGGACTCACGATTGGACTCATTGGACTCACGATTGGACTCATTGGACTCATGATTGGGCTCATTGAACTCACGATTGGGCTCATTGGACTCGCAATTGGGCTCATTGGACTCGGGATTGGGCTCATTGGACTTGCGATTGGGCTCATTGGACTTGGGATCGGGCTCATTAAATAATGTAACATTCTCATTTTTATCCAACAGTTTTTTCCATCCATCTCCACAATGTCTATAAAACCTCACAGTAAATCCATAATAATCGTATAAGAATTCAACTTTACACCCTATCTCATCACAAAGTGTTTGGATCCTTTTTAATCCGGTCGCAAAACTCTCCATATCCTTTGAATAGTACAAAGTCCTCGTGATAAGAGGATTTCGTCGTATTGATCTCATACTCTCTTTGATAAACATTTCTGGCTGCATATTTTCCGGAAAGGAGCCATGGCTATATATTTCTATAAAACTTCTAAAAACTGCAACTTCTACACTTTGCTCGGATTCAATTCTGCGATGTCCAAACGCATTGATTACCGCTTCCCTAATAGCATCTATAGGAATTTCAGGAATCTCTTTTCTTGCCAGTCGGCCTTCGAAATCAACCCGCCAATCCATCGCATCAACAATGTACTGCACAGCTTTATCCGCAAGTTCAAAAATCGATCCAGTATATTTTCGAATATCAGTAAACGTCAATCTTTCATCTGAAGCAAATTTAGCCATCTGCAATTCATTTATCCCCGAATCTACAAACAGGGCTGCGCCCGCATTTAAAAGAGTATCTCCTTCAGCCAATTCCAGCTTATTCAATATGTATTTCTCATCATCACTTTCAAAGCCAATTCGACCTGCATCTCTCGCCCTTTTCAAATAACCTTTGAACACTTCTTTATTGATATCATTAATTGTGTATTTAGATAATTGTTTTTCCCAAGATAAATAAGGCTTATCTCTTTGTAACATCAAATGTTCATAAGTTAGTTGATCCATCACTAAATCTTCATCAGCAACTCTAATTCGTGGAATATGATATGCAAGATAAGGCTGCTGAGATCCTTCGAAAGTAACCGCAACGGTTTCTTTTTCTCCAAAAGTTTCTTTTTCAACCCCTGGATAAATAACTGGTCTAATATGGTTTCCAATAGCTTGGCTTACTTCTCGTAACGTGTCTTTGCCAATCTGTTGACCTATCACATCCCCGTTATTATCAACACCGAAATATAGTTTACCTTTTCCATGTTTATTTAAAATTGAAACAATAGAAATCACCCCTTCCTTCAGCTCCCCGGTACTTCTCTTAAATTCTAATTCTTCTGTTTCTTTGCCAATATTAAAATATTTCATGAATCACTCCTCCTTATCGTTATAATGTTTTGCCGCCAGATTTGGCCGATTATGAAACAAAAGAATGAAATTATCCCAAGGAGACCTTCATTTTCTTATACGCTAATTCTTCCTAAATGACTAAATTTTCAAAAAAAAAATTCGGAATATATTGGCCATATATATTCCGACTGGTACATTTATATAGTTTTCACATGAATGATTTGCAGGTTCCGATTATTGAATATTTAACGTGATTGTCACATTACCCTGTGCAAGTAAATCCTTTAATTCAGCTTCACTCAAATTGGTAATCCTTCCAACCTTTGTATATAGACATGTATTTGGTTCTACCGCCACGATTAATGTATTTCCTTCATAGAGCACGATATCGCCCGGGCTGGTTGTCATTTCAGAATATACTGACGGAATGGTGGTTCCGATATTTCCTGATAATTCAACACCCTTATATGGAGACAATTGAACAGTTAATGGGGATAGCTGTTTTAAAGCTTCAACTGTTTCATTATTCTCCCATGCTACCTGTGCATCTTTATCCCCGATTTTTACAGATAGACCATTTCCTGTTGAGGTAGATGCCGGTGCACTATTGTTGGTGGATGCACCGTTTCCTGCCGTGCCGCCATTACCGTTACTTTCGGATGAGGCATTTGAATCTTCGGCAGTATTGGCTTCATCCTTGGCAGCTTCTTTTTGATCGTCTTTCTTATCATCCTTATTTGCTGTATCAGATACTTCAGATGAAGTCTCAGAAGAGGATTGTGCATTTGAATCATTACCCTGTGAGCTTTGGTTTTTACCACAGCCTGCCAGGCATAAAAATAAAACGCAGATTCCGGATAAGACCTTCTTATTGAATTCCATTATTTCATCTCCTTCCATAAATAACCTACAAATCATACATGTCTTATCTGTTTTCATTATAAGCCCATAAAATATCGTTAACCACAAAAAAGAATGACCTTTTTTATATATAACGGGTATCCAAAAACTTATTTTTTGAATTCAAAAAATAAACAGGAAGATAATCCTTCCTGCCTAACAATTCAATATAGCTCCTTCACCCGAGCGAATCGGTCTTTCATGAATTCTTGTATTTAATATCTGCCGTTTCTTTTCGATTTCTTTGATCATCGCTTCTTTATCACTTCCAAGATCTCCGCTCATTCGTACAACATTGGAAGGATGTAATCCAAAATAGAAACAATCCGGTAAATCTAAACTTTTCAACAACAATTCCTCTTCATCCAGATACTCTTCAAAAGTGCTTTCTATAAAAGTTCCCTTTTTCATATCTTCGTATAAAGGACATCCCGGATCGGCATGAATCGTTCCGGTAAAAATCAAATACGGAGAAGTCTCATTTAATAAATCAGCCGTTGCCTTGGCATTGATCTTTCCTTTTGATTGCCCGGCACATCCAAAGATAATATTGGCTCCATAATCGATACCGGCTTTATTTAGCCGTTTTAGCTCATACACAGCCTCTTTGGCACTATATCCCTTATTCATATATTGAAGTGCTTCATCGAGTCCGCTTTCGGCACCGATATTCAATTCATTGATGCCTGCTTTTTGTAACAGAATGAGCTCATCATCCGTTTTGGTACGAATATTATTGATAGAGGCATACATCGATATCGTCTCAACCATCGGTAAGTAATGATGCACCAAATCCGCAATCTGTAAAAGCTGATTGGCAGACAACACAAAGGCATCTCCATTTTCCAGAAATACACGTTTCGTATAAGGTGCATAAACTGCAGCACTTTTTAACTGCTTCTCTATATGATCCAAAGAACAAACCTTAAACGGTATATCCCTGTACATCGTACAGAACGAACACTTGTTGTGAGAACAGCTCTCTGTTACTTCCAACAAAAATGATCTGGCTTCAAAAGGAGGCCGATATAATATCGTCATATTCTACCTCTTGAATTTATCGTAATCGAGATAAGCGCCCTTCATCGGACTGGCAGCCAGTTCACTGAACAAACGCAGAACACCGGATTTATATTTGCGTTCCATCGGTTTCCAATTCTTCTTTCTTTCTGCCAAAATCGCATCGATCTCTTCCGAAGTTTTTCGTTTCCCTTTGACACCGATAATATTTAATTTACGTCCAAAGACATCGAGTTCAATTAAGTCGCCTTCTTCTACTAACGCAATCGGACCACCGGCCTGTGCTTCCGGGGAACAATGTCCGATCACCGGACCGGTCGAAGCTCCTGAGAAACGTCCATCGGTAATTAAGGCAATAGATCTGCCAAGCTCGGCATCCGAGCTGATGGCTTCGGATGTATAGAACATCTCCGGCATACCGCTTCCCTGCGGTCCTTCATAGCGGATAAATACCGCATCCCCCTTCTGCACCTTATGGTGTAATACGGCATCCAGACACTCTTCTTCTGAGTTAAACGGTCTGGCATGAAGTACAGCCTTATACATCTCCTTAGGACATGCAGTATGTTTGATGACAGCACCCTCTGGGGCTAAATTTCCCTTTAAGATCGCAATACTTCCATCCGTACCGATTGCCTTATCATAAGGACGGATAATATCTTCTTTCGTTAAATGAATACCGTATTTCTGATTAGCCTCATCCAGCCATTTCTGACAGCGCTCATAGAAACCATTCTGTTTTAACTCTTCTAAGTTTTCCCCTAATGTCTTACCGGTTACTGTCATGGCATCCAGATGCAGTACATCCTTGATTTCTTCCATAATGGCAGGAACACCGCCGGCATAATAGAAGAACTCTGCAGGCCATTCACCTGCCGGGCGAAGGTTCAATAAATAATGAGCTCCCCGATGTAACCTGTCAAAGGTATCGCCATCAATTTCAATGCCGTACTCTCTGGCAATGGCCGGTAAATGTAATAAAGTATTCGTACTTCCCGAGATGGCCGCATGGACCATAATCGCATTTTCAATGGAATCCATAGTCACAATATCCGATGGCTTTAATCCTTCTCTGGCAAGTTCGACAGCACGCACACCCGACCTGTACGCATATTCCTTTAAATCCGGACTGGTTGCCGGTAAAAGCGCACTTCCCGGTAATGTCAAACCCATGGCCTCCGCCATGATCTGCATGGTAGAAGCCGTACCGATAAAGCTGCAGGCACCGCAGCTTGGACAGGCATTCTCCTTTGCCCAATTTAATTTCTCTTCATCAATTTCCCCGCGCTCATATTTAGCACTGTACATGCCAAGCTGTTCCAGTGTTAAAAGCTCCGGGCCGGCACTCATCGTACCGCCTGTCACGATAATCGAAGGAATATTAACACGCGCCATACCGATCATATTGGCAGGCATTCCTTTATCACAGCTGGCAAGATATACACCGCCATCAAATGGTGTCGCATTGGCATGAATTTCAATCATATTGGCAATCATCTCACGAGAAGCCAGTGAATAGTTGATGCCATCGGTTCCCTGAGACTCCCCATCACAAATATCCGTGCAGGTATAACGGGCTCCAAATCCACCGGCATCATAAACTCCTCTTCTTGTTTCAGATACAAGAAGGCCAAGATGACCGCTTCCCGGATGGGAATCCCCTGCGGTACTTTCAATAATAATTTGCGGTTTTGATAAATCTTCTTTTTTCCACCCGGTTCCAATACGTAATGGATCTAATTCCGGTGCCAGCTTCCGCATTTTCTGGCTAGTTAGTTCTTTTTGGCTCATTACTTCTCACCTTTATCATCACATCATAACAGAGATAATCTCCATGTCCTGAATCCATGGCATGATATTCAATTTCTCTGTATCCTCTTTCCACATAGATTTCCTTGGCAGGTAAAGAGGAATCCACTCTCACAAAAGTATAGTTAGTAAAAACTAAACTCTCCGCAAATTCAAACAACATTCTTCCATAACCCTTATGTTGATATTCCGGCAGTAAATACAGACGTGCAACCTCGTTTTCCTTGATGGTAACGGTTCCTACACCAATACCATCCACCTTTAATAGGTATACACATCCTGCTTCAATATCCTTCAAAATATATGGTGTATCATGATAATCCAAAAACATCTGTACAGCTCCTGCAGGATAGTATTTTGGATATACTTCCTTTACATCAGTATATGTAATATTCTTTACCGCTTCTACATCGCATTCTCTAGCGGGTACAATTTCTACCATCTTTATCATCTCCTACTTACAGAAATCCTTCACAAGATCTAAGAAATCGGGAGCCTCTTCATATAAGCCGTGCCCCAATCCCTCATACATATATAATTTACATCCGGGTATCTTTTCTGCGATTTCTTTAGAAGCTTCTCCCGTTACAATTTGATCATCGCTTCCTCCAATCACCAGGGTTGGACAGCTGATTTGATCCAGCTTATCATAGGCATCGTGTGTTATACATGAATTAGCCTGTATCTTAAAGCGGTCAAAACTCTTTGGCTTTCCCACACTTCCCAACAATTGATACTCCCATAAAGCAGTCTTTAGCCGTTTTTGAGAATATGAGCGTTTAGCAGTATCCATCATAATTCCCTTATAGTCTTTTTTATCCGCCATTTCCAGCCATCCCGAGACTACCTTTTTTATCGTATCATTTGGTCTTGCCGAAGTAACCGTAAGCACTAATTTATCTACCTTATCAGGATGATTGATCGCAAGCCATTGGGCAATCATTCCTCCCTGTGAAACGCCCACAACTGCACACTTTCTTAAGTTCAATAAATTTAAGGCAGTATTTAAATCTTCTGCCATCTGGTCGGTGGTCATAATCTTCGGAAGATTTCTTCTGCGGCTAAATACATAGACCGTAAAATCCCTTATGAGCTTGTGATACAACATCGCAAACGGAAGTGCCGTTCCCTGCACCGTTTTAAATCCATCTCCAACTCCCGGAAGCATGACCAAAGTCTTTTTTCCATTACCGAAACGGATATAATCCATAACGCCTTCCTGAAGATGCAGCATTCCGTTTTCTGCGTATAAAATCATGATCGTTTTCCTTTCTTCAATTCCGGTTCCATTGCCTCAATTAAATCTTTGATAAATTCTCTGTCTTCGCAATCGACAAGCACCATTTTCTTTGCCCCTTGGTAAGGAAGTTCATAATGTGGATTTTCAATTTTTTGAAGAACGCTTTTGGTCGGCTTGATCAAAAAGCGGTCATCATAAATTCCTCCAAGCACCTTCCCTTGAATATATAGAATATATTCGGACATCATAGAACGGTAAGTGATATCTTCTACGGAAGATAATAAATCTAATACATAGGTTAAATATTCTTTTGATGAAGCCATAATACCTCCATTAAACTTGTTTGTTCAATCTGTACAAATATTTTTAATAGTTTCCTTTATCCTTAATAGCTTTCTTCAACCGCCGATTATTATCAAAAATCCCCTCGTCCAGATTATTCATTTCCAGTAAACTTTGCACACACCATTCAGGATCCTGTGTATGAAAGGAATAATACACATTATTTAACTGTTTATAAGGAAATATCTTCATAATAAATCTTGTCGAAACTTCTCTGGTATATGAAAGATATCTGTAAATATATCCAATCCAGAACATTGCGCTTTTAGAGTACTTAATTTTGCCATATTCAGTATTGCCAAATTGTTTTTGGATGCTGGTGATTCCTTCATTTACATCCAAGGCTATCGAGACTGTATCATTCATATCCAATTTCTTCAAAAGGTCCGAGTGCAAAAATCTTCGAAAGAAAACAGGTGAAGAACAACTTAAATCCGTAGATTCTTCAAATAGTTTTCCCTGATATTCCGCCAGCAGCAGACCTGTATGATCAAACTCTTTCATTTCAACAGCTCCTCTATATATAACTCGGTTCTAAACTCTCTTTTTGCGAGTTTGAGTTTAGTATCGATTTCATAACCTCTCTCAATCAATGCACTTCTACAATCTTCCCGCTCCGGTTCAGATAAATAATATCTTTCTATGGGAACCAGACGTTTTAATGCCTTGTCTGTCTTAATGATATACTGTAATCCCAGCCTGGAAGCTGATAAAGAGTGAATAGCAGCATCCGCATTAATTTCCCCTTCCGCAAATTGAGACATTACATAAAACATTTTATTGTCAGCTATGGGTGCAATAATTACATCTGCATTCTCTATTTTTTTTAGAATCTTTTGAACTAACTCACTCTCTGCATATTTTTTAATTATGCCTCTAAAGTGACAAATCGCAATCATCCAATCTAAAGAACAGTCGAATTCAACGCACTTTAACCCATCAAACGAATAATTAAATGAATACACGGAAGCCTTGTCATATTCACATACAAAGGATAATGCTTGAGGGTAGGTTTGGCCCAAATAAAAGCCTTTGCCGAAATCACAATTATTTCTTGATTCGGAAATTGTAATGTTTGACAGTCCGTTTTTAGATCCATGAAACAAAACACTGCCATACTTTTCCTTGATCAATTCCTCTTTAACGGAATTGATTCTATAATTATGCTTATAAATATAGGCATAATTTCCCTTCTGTACGGAAAGCGATACCTTCTTATATCCCTTTTCCTTCAGCTTTTCCATCAGCTTTTTCATCAACATTCTTCCATGTCCCTTTGAGCGATAGGATGGATACAGTGATATGGAAAGCGATGGTGTATGATCATCTATATGACCGTAATCATCCATGATCCTTGACCAGGCTGCCCCAACGATATTTCCTTTATCTACCGCCGCAATACAGAAATCCGCTTCTTTACTTCCAAAATCCTCATAGTATATTTTTAACTCCGGATTTTCCACAATGGATTTATCCGGAGGTGTCACGCCTTCAGGAATAAAGATAGCTTCATATAGAAAGTCCTTTAATATATCCGCTTCCTCTTTTTTTAATTCTCTATATTTCATTATGCAGCCTTTTTAATAGGATGACGAATCACTGTCTTTAATTTCTCCGGTGCCACTTTTCTGGCATCGCTTAAATAAATCTCATGATGATGTCTTTCATCGTTAATATCCAATACATAGCCTTCTTTTTCCATATATGCATGCATCAGATCAACGGTAGCCGGCTCATCATCATAAGGACCGATATGCATACATTGTACACAAAGACCTTCTTCTACACTCATAAACTCTACTTTGGAAAAATCGATTTTCTTTTTCTTGGTTGCTTCTTCTATCGCCCAATCAAAATCTTTCTTTGTCACAAAATCCGGTAAACGAATCACAGAAATCCATTCAAAGTTTTCTTTATGGGCATAGTCTACGCCCTTTACATCCTTCTGCCACCAGAATCCTTCTA
>JAGAWH010000175.1 GCA_017941505.1 Faecalicoccus sp.
AATGCCCTTTGGCAACGCGGCGGGCCAGTGTAGCAGGGGGAAAACCCATTCCTCAATGGCTTTCGCGGCATAAGTCCTGCCTCAGAGGACTGGGACATTTTCCCTTAATAACTATTAAGACATTATCACTTGATAACCACAGGACGTTAAAAAATCAAATAAGATGATTTTTCTAAAAAAAGCTTTATAATACTATCTGTACACTTTTTTTGATGAGGTAAAGCTTATGCATTACAGAATTGGATTTGATATAGGAAGCACAACGATTAAAGCTGTTGTATTAGATGAAAATGACAACATATGTTACAAAAGCTATGAGCGTCATAAGGCAAAAGTCAGACAAAAAGCTCTGGAAAAAATTAAAGAGCTGAAAGAATATACAAAAGAACCGTTTTTATTTGCGATGAGCGGATCGGGCGCCATCGGTTTATGTGAAAAGGCAGATCTCCCATTTGTGCAGGAGGTATTTGCCAGTGCGGCTGCGGTTCGTAAATATTATCCTAAGACGGATTGTGCTGTTGAGCTTGGCGGAGAGGATGCAAAAATCATCTTTTTTAAAGGAAGTCCGGAACAGCGTATGAATCAAACCTGTGCCGGAGGTACCGGTGCTTTCATCGATCAGATGGCTTCGCTTTTAGACGTTTCTTTAGAAGATATGAACAATCTTTCTTTACAATATCATCGTCTTTATCCCATCGCTTCACGATGCGGGGTGTTTGCGAAAAGCGACATCCAGCCTTTAATTAATCAGGGTGTGGACAAAAGCGATCTTTGTGCCAGTATTTTTCAAGCTGTTGTCGACCAGACCATCACATTTCTGGCGCAGGGAAGAAAAATTGAAGGAAATATTTTGTATCTGGGTGGACCGCTCTACTTTCTTTCGGGTCTTAGAGAACGTTTTAATGAGACTTTAAATTTATCTGCCCAACAGAATATCTGTCCGGAAACGGCCATCCATTTTGTTGCGCTCGGTGCAGCCCTATGCGCAGCAGAAGAGTACACATATGATCAGCTTGTGACTGTTTTAGAGGATTTGACACGTCATCCTAATGAAGTGGTTTCCGCAACACCGCTTTTTAATAATGAAAAAGAGTATCAAGAATTTATCGAGCGCCATAAGATGCATGATGTAGCTTATGGTGATTTGAAAACATATACAGGGAAATCGTATCTGGGAATTGATTCCGGTTCGACTACAACGAAATTGGTATTGATATCCGATACATATGAAATTCTTTATGATTCTTATACGTCCAATAAAGGCAATCCACTTGATGTTGTATTGGAAGATTTAAAGAAGATTTATGAAATCAATCCAGATATTGATATTGAGGGAGCTTATGCGACAGGATATGGAGAACAATTGATGAGGGCAGCCTTCCATTTAGATGGCGGTATTGTTGAGACCATGGCACATTATATGGCTGCTTCTCATTTTAATCCCGATGTAGATTTTATTTTGGATATCGGCGGTCAGGATATTAAGTGCTTTAAGGTTCGTGACGGTCATATTGATGATATCGTTTTAAATGAAGCCTGTTCTTCCGGATGCGGATCTTTTATCGAAACGTTCGCAAAATCGATGGGATACGATGCCGAAACGTTTGCCGAATTGGGAATTCATTCTAAAAAACCGGTAGATTTAGGTACCAGATGTACCGTCTTTATGAATTCCGGTGTGAAACAGGCACAGAAAAACGGTGCTTCTATAGAGGATATTTCTGCTGGTTTATGTAAATCGGTTGTGAAAAACGCATTATATAAGGTAATCCGTGCAAGGAATAAAAAGGATATCGGCCAAAATATTGTGGTGCAGGGAGGAACCTTCCGTAACGATGCCATTTTACGCTCTTTTGAACAGGAATTAGGCTTTCCGGTCATACGCCCACAAATTGCGCATTTGATGGGTGCTTATGGTGCAGCTATTTACGCAAAGTCTTTATCCAAATCCAAGAGTACCATTTTGGATTATGAATCACTTTTGTCGTTTAGTCACAAGTCTCAATCCGTCAAATGCCAGGGATGTTCCAATCACTGCTCCTTAACAATCAATATTTTCCAGGACGGAACAAGAATGATTGCCGGGAACAAATGCGATAAGATGATCCGTACGGAAAAGAAGGAAGACCTTCCTGACTTATATAAAGAAAAGATGGCAATGATCAAAGAAATCCAGAACCGGTATCACCATCATAAATCGATCGCAATGCCTTTTGTATTGAACAATTATGACATGCTGCCGTTTTGGACAAAATTCTTTGATGTATTGGATTATGAAATTCATTGGTCAAAGCCGACCACAAAGGATACATATCGAAAGGGTATTCAAAATATTCCATCCGATACCGCATGTTTTCCGGCTAAAATTGTCCATGGTCATATTCAGGAGCTGATTGATGAACAGAATGAAATTATATTCTATCCGGCTATGACCTACAATGTGGATGAGCATGTCTCGGATAATCATTTTAACTGCCCTCTGGTAGCTTACTATCCGGAGGTGATTTCCGCAAATTCTGATTTTGGAAATACAAAGTTTGTGAATCCATATTTAAGCTTTGATTCCAAGCGGAAGTTTGTACAGGCGGTGCAGCTGCACTTTGACAGGGTAGGTATTCATTTGGATATTTTTGATTTGATCCGTGCTTACGATGCCGGCTTGAAGGCAAGAGATGAATTTAGAGAACAGCTGATCCAAAAACATTTGGAAGCTGTATCGTATGCCCGCATCAACGGATATCCAATAATCGTGCTGTGCGGAAGGCCTTATCACTTGGATCCTTTGGTGAATCATCAAATCAATCAGCTTTTAGGACAGCTGGGCTTTGTGGTTGTCAGTGAAGACTCTGTTCCTATGCAGGAGCGCCAGAAGGTATCTGTATTGAATCAATGGACATATCATGCCCGTCTTTACCAGGCAGCCCGCTATGTCGGAGAAAACGAAGATATGAATCTGGTTCAGCTGGTTAGCTTTGGATGCGGCATTGATGCGATCACAACCGATGAAGTAAGAGATATATTAAAGGACAACGGTAAATTCTATACCCAGATCAAGATTGATGAGATTGATAACCTGGGTGCTGCCCGTATCCGCCTGCGTTCTTTGAAAGAAGCCATTGCTCAATCCGGAGGTGCAAGATGACTACCCGGTATACCAAATTTGATGACAGCATGAAGGATAGCTATACGATTTTGGTACCGTATATGCTGCCGATTCACTTCCGCTTGATTACTCCGGTATTTAAAAAGAGCGGTTATACCATTGTGCCTTTGGATAATGTAGGGGATGGTGTTCGAGAGGAAGGTTTATCGCATGTACATAATGATACCTGTTATCCTGCTTTATTGGTGATCGGGCAGTTTATCGATGCCCTTAAAAGCGGAAAGTATGATTTAGATCATACTGCACTTGCGATTACCCAGACAGCAGGCGGTTGTCGTGCCAGCAACTATCTGTCGCTTTTACGGAAAGCGTTAGCTATGGAGGGTTGGGAATATATCCCTACCATTTCTATCAATTTTTCCGGCTTGGAGAAGGATTCCAGCCTGCACTTTACACTTCCATTGATCTTACGCACCGTATATGGTGCCCTCTATGGAGATGCCTTAATGTGGCTTAAAAATCAGGTCAAGCCCTATGAAGTACATCAGGGGGATACAGAAAAAGCGGTTGATGAAATGATTGACTTTTTAATCGCCGAACTGGAGGGGAATGGATATCGGCACTCCAAACGCATTTTTAAAGTGATATTGGAGCGTTTTAAGAAAATTGAGCGAACCCATGAAAAAAAGATCCGGGTTGGAATCGTGGGAGAAATCTATATGAAATACTCACCGCTGGGCAATCGTAATTTAGAGGATTATCTAATCAAAGAAGGCTTTGAACCGGTTGTATCGGGGGTAATGGATTTTATCTTATATGTGATTGAAAATGGTTTGATTGATTATCGATACTATCATCGTCATGCCGCCTCTCATCAATGGTTTGAGATTGCCAAAAGCACAATCATTCATATGCAGAAAAACTTTATCAATGCGATTGAAAAAGACGGTACGTTCCAGGCACCGGATAATTTCAACGATGTCATACAGAATGGTAAGGAATTTATCAATCCGGGTGTAAAGATGGGGGAAGGCTGGCTTTTGACTAGTGAGGTTGTTACCTTGATCCGCACCGGTGTGGTCAATGTGATTTCCGCACAGCCGTTTGGCTGTCTGCCAAATCATATTGTTGCCAAGGGAATGACCCGTAAAATTAAAGAGCGGTATCCTTTGGCCAATATTGTCGCAATCGATTACGATCCTTCCGCATCATCGGTAAACCAGGAAAACCGTATTCGTTTGATGCTGGCAAATGCCAAATTATCCCAGCAGTGGGGAAACAATGAATGAGCAATTTAAATGCTCATTTTTTTGTTTGTATCAGCTAACTTGCGGGCGGAATCTGTCTTGTTTTAGAATGTTTAACATCCTATAATAAAATAAATAGAGATAAGATTCGTTTCAAAATTTAATAACGAAACAGGAAAGGAAATAATATGCCGAATTTTGATGAAAGAATTTGTATTATCGGTGGCGGACCTGCAGGTATCAGTGCTGCCATGTATCTGGAAAAAGCAGGATATTCCAACTATGTCGTTTATGAAAAATTAAACAAGATCGGTGGTAAAGCATGGTCTCCGAAAATTAATGTGAACGGACAGGAACGTTCCTATGAAATGGGCGCCATCATGGGTGCTAAGACATACCATGCCGTACATGAAGTGGAAGAGTTTGCCGGTGTAGGACATGCCGATGGACCGAGCATGCGAAGAATGTATCGTGACAAGACCGGTAAGGAAATTTATCCATTTGATTTAAAGACAGAACCGTCCATCAAAAAGACGATTGATCTGATCAAATTAAAACAGCAGATGAAGCGTCTTGTTGAATTAATGGCTACTAAATATGAAGGATATGACTGTTATGGACATATCGGTGTTGCTCAGGGTGAATACGATGGTCTTTCCAAGGAATGCGAACATCCGTTAAAGAGAA
>JAGAWH010000176.1 GCA_017941505.1 Faecalicoccus sp.
ACCATCATATGCTGCAATAAGCGCATCCTCTTCAAAAGATTCAGTTTGTCCGGATACATCAATAATTGCCCGCACTGATCGTATAGAATTCAATTGATTCGTTGTACCGGTGATATTCACTGTCTGTGAATCTAAAGCCGGCGTATCGAAAGAAGCAGTCGTTAAGTTAGTACCGATCATCTGCGGTGAAACTTTAAATGACTGAGTTTCCTTTTTCTGTACGTTTGCGGTAACAGATGAAGGTGAGACGACTGCGCTGATTTTGGAAGGCAGCTTATCCACCTTTAAATCAATCACATTGCTTCCCTCAGTATATTGACGCATATCGGCAACAACTGTAATCGTATTCTGCTGGCGGAATACCTGAATATCAGCAGCTTCACCTTCTAAGCGTACATCTACTGTTTCCGGAATTCCCGTAATAATATAATCATCAGAAACTGTCTTTACAACAACTTCAACATCACGAAGTTCAACAACTGTTGTGGTATCGTTAAATAGTTGATAACGGATATTCTCAAAGTCAATTGCCACACAGATCACTACCGCAAGAATAAAGGTAATGGCCAGTGTACCGGCATTGCTGTAAAGGATACGGTCAATCAATTTATTGATTTTACGATAAACCCATGCCAATGAGTTAATTATTTTATCCAAAATCGTTTGGTTTCCGTCATTCATTTTATCTCACCTCCTGTTTACGAGAGGAAAGATCCACAATCTCAATAGGAGTGACCCGTTCATCTTGATTTTTTCTGGTCTCTGTTTCGCTCTTTGATTTAGATCGATTGAAATATTTTACCGTGGAGTTGATCATCGGTTCAAGGAAGAATGGTGAATTATTTTCCTTTTCGGAAGCCGCCATCAACAAGTTGGTTAATAAGCGGTCTAATCCATCCGGCTTATATTGAGTTAAGCGGCCTCTCATTGCCACGGAGATATTTCCTGTTTCTTCACTGACTACAATGGTGATGGAATCACTGATTTCGCTGATTCCCACAGCCGCTCTGTGCCTTGCCCCATATTTGCTGGCAAGATCTTGCGAAGTCGGAGGAAAATAAGCAGCCGCACAGGCAATCTTGTTTCCCTGAATAATTACGGCACCGTCATGCATCGGCGTACCATACTGGAATATGGTTCCAAGCAATTCACTGGATACCTCAGAGTCCATACGGATTCCGGTTCGCACATAATCATCCAGCGACTGATTTCCCTGAATGGTAATCAAAGCTCCGGTTTTACTTTTGGACATGGACCGGCATGCTGTAACAATTTCATCGATCATATTTCGAACCGCATCTTCGGAAATATTCAAATTCATGATGGAAGAGGATTTACCGACTCTTTCCAACATGGCACGAATCTCCGGCTGAAAAATCACAATGATCAATACAATTCCCCAGTTAAGAAATAAATCAAGGATATAACTCAAAGCGCTGAAACCAAAAAAGGCAGCAAGCCCTTTTAAGATCATAATCAATAAGGCTCCCTTTACAATCTGAACCGTTCTCTCATTGTTACGTACAATGCGGAAAGTTGTGTAAAGTAAAAGCCATACAACCAGAATATCGAAGCATAAACGGATGATCAATATAATATCTGATATTGCGACATCCATAAATGTTATCGCCTCCTTTTATTCTTCATCTAAAATAGTATTAATCATTTCCGATACCGAGGAATAGGTATACATCGCATGATCCTTTACTTCCTGATATGCAGTTTCCATAGCTGCCGTATGAACCCCATACTCCAACATAGGAATATCATTAAAAGAATCACCAATCGTATAAGTATCCTCTTCCGGAACACCTGAATATGCGGATACATATTCAATACCGACAAGTTTTGAGATTCCCTGCGGAACTACATCGACAACATAGTTATTCGGATACGCAACAACATGATCGGAAAAATAAATATTGATTTGTTCTGCCAGGTGCTGGGCCTGCAGTACATCACTCATCGATAATACGATTTGTGCGTATTTTCCGAGATTTTCTACCTCTTCTTCGGTAAGATCCGGTTTTAAGTTTGGATATCTTCTTTCATTCAATGAATCGTTCACGATAATTCGGTGACGATTGTATCCGTCATTTACAACATAGGAAACAACGCCCGGCTGTTCTCTGCACGCATAGATAATATCCAGGGCTGCGATTTCATTAAGATAAGTGCTGTTCAGCTTATTTCCATCTGCATCCCAAACCATGCCGCCATTATTAGTGATGTAGTAGTCAGCCGGAAGATGATACATTTCCTGCTGCAACATCATCGATTCCATAGATCGTCCAGTGACTATTGCTAAAATATTTCCAGCTTCTTTCCAGCGATGAAGCGCTTCGATGTCTTCATCCATAATATGCCTGGCGTAACGTATAGTGCCATCGTAATCTGCTGCTAACAATTTCATAGTTTGCTTCCTCTTTTTTTCCTATAGACACTATTTTATCACATAATTCGTCTCTAAAAAACCACTAACAAAAAAGAGGCCCGCTAAATGCGAGCCAAATTCGTAATATTACGCTTTTGAGAATTCGTCTTTTCCAGCACCGCACAACGGGCATTCAAAATCCTCAGGGAGATCTTCAAATTTTGTTCCCGGAGCAATTCCATGATCCGGATCGCCTAATGCTTCATCATATTCCCATCCGCATACATCACATACATACTTAGCCATCGTTTTTCTCCTTTCCTTATTATCCAAAAAAAGAAAGGGTCTTATTGATATTGCCCTTATCTTTTATTTATTCAATTGTATCTCATCTATTATTCGTTTTCCATATAATGATTCCACAACATGTTCCAGCCAATAGTACCTTTATTATTAGGTGTTTGTGCTCCTTTTATATGGAATTGATGATTTTCTCTTGAAATTATCTTTCAGATGTTTGATTTGATGAATCCGGTCCATCCTTTGACGAGTTTCTTCACACTCTGATTTTTATACATCCTTGATATTTCCAAGTCCATGTGAATGTTTATTCCGTTTCTCACGGCATTTCTTTTGGAGGCTTCTCTCCATAGTTTTGGGATTCGTTCAAGGAATTATCCTTCAACTTTTATTTTATTTTCATCTTCCCACCGCTCTCGTTTTTTTATCGATAGGATCAGCTTCCCAATGTCTGTATCCTTTGATTGACTACATTTTACATCCAAAAATCACAAATACATCACATTTGGAAAAATCGGTAATTAATCTGGAACAGTCTGCATATTCTCCCTTTTGCGGGAAAGAATTTTTCGTTTTTGTGCTCTGGATAAAGGAATTCTTTTGCCGATATCCAAATCTACCTCATCTTTAAACCAGGCAACAATGTGCTTTTCATTGACCAGATAGGAAACGTGTGTACGGATAAAACCATAAGCACTGAATTCTTTCTCTAAATCCGACATATTGGTACGCTTGTGGAAAACGCCTTTTTTGGTATGAAAATAAACCAATTTTTCAATCTTCTCCATATAATAGATATCATCATAAGGAAGATTCACATTGACACCGTCATATACCAGATTATAAAGGTCGCTTTGAGCGCATTGCCAGCGAATGATATCAGTGCATCTCTCCATTTCCTTTTCGATATTGGACTTTGAAATATAAAGAATACGTGCTCTCTGGTCCTGCATCTTTATTTTATCCACATTAGAGCAGACATAGATAAAGATTGCGTTTGGATTGTCATGCACAAATACACTTTCTAAACGCGGTGTTTTAAATATTTCATCAAACACGAACAAGGAAAACTGCTCTTTTTTTATGTGCCTTGCCAGATCGCTGGCCTTATAAAAATGACGGAATGTCCAATCTTCATCGTAAAAAATTTTTGAAAGCGCAAATGCGATATCCTTGGTTTCTTTTTCATATTCTAAGAAAGCTACTCTGATCATAGCTTTATTATACAGGCTGAAAAAATATCTTGTCCATAATCAAAAATCGATTTATTTCAGTTCCATAAATAAAAAAAAGGAAACAAGTTAAATTGTTTCCTAATTAGTTCTCAATATTTTCACGCCATACTTTTGCGCCTAAGGCATTCAGCTTTTTATCCAGATTTTCATACCCTCTGTCGATATGATAAATATCATGAATCTCCGTTACGCCTTCTGCCATTAAACCGGCAATCACAAGGGCTGCTCCGCATCTTAAATCGGTGGCCACAACAGAAGTTCCCGATAAAGGTGTCGGTCCGTTCACAAAAGAGGACGGCACACGGACATCGATATCCGCTCCCATTTTATTGAGTTCGTAACAATGCTTAAAGCGCTCCGTATAAATTGTTTCCGTTACAACGGATTGTCCGGCACATTGTGTGAGCAGCGGTGTAAAAGGCTGCTGAACGTCGGTCGCAAAACCGGGATACGGCTTTGTCAAAATATCCGTCGGTTTTAACGGTCCCTCCGATTTAAAGACTTCTACAAAATCAGTTCCCACCTTCAGTTTGATACCGATTTCTTTCAATTTCATGATAATCGCATCCAGATGCTGCGGAATAATATTCTCAACAATCATGTCATCTGCCATAGCTGCTGCCATAATAATATATGTGGCTGCTTCAATACGGTCAGGAATAATTTCATGTGTACATCCACTCAGATTTTGAACACCATCCACGATCAAAGTACTGGTTCCCATGCCGTGGATCCTTGCGCCCATTTTATTAAGCAGAGTCGCAATATCAATAATTTCCGGTTCTCTGGCTGCATTTTCAATAACCGTTCTTCCCTTGGCAAATACGGCTGCCATCATAATGTTGATCGTTGCTCCAACGCTGGAAATATCTAAGAAAATATTGGTTCCTACAAGTTCGGGAGCATCCAGAATATAACAGCCATGTTTATATTTAATCGTTGCGCCTAATGCTTCAAAGCCTTTTAAATGCAAATCAATCGGCCGGGGACCTAAATAACAGCCACCGGGCATCTTGATTTCCGCATGGCCAAACTTACCTAAAAGAGCGCCCATGAAATAGTAGCTTGCTCTTAACTTTGATACCGCATTGGATACCATCGGTTTATTGGTCATATTACTTGGATCTATATATAAAGTTTCCTCATCTTTTTTAATTACTTCAACATTTAACTCTTTTAATAATACAGTTAAAGCAGAAACATCCGAAATATTCGGTACACCAAATATAGTTACCGGCTGACTGGCAAGAACGCATGCCGGAATTAAAGCGACTGTTGAATTCTTAGAACCGCTGATTCGCACAGAACCTGATAATCTGTGTCCACCTTCGATTTTGATTACTTTTTCCATAAAAACCTCCTAAAGGCGTGCTTATATAATACACTACATTTAAGAAATTTCAAACAATTAAAAAAGGATTGGCCGAGCCAATCCTTAAAGTTTTAGAGTATTATTCAGCTTTTCCTGCAGAACCGAAGAAGTTTTCAACCATGTCTTCTACTTTAGCCTGGATTGCATCTGTTCCCGGCTTCAGTAATTTACGAGGGTCATAACCCTTACCGGCCTGGTCTTTACCAGCTTCGATGTATTTACGAGTAGCTGCTGCGAACTCTAACTGTAATTCAGTGTTAACGTTAACTTTAGAAACACCTAAAGAGATAGCCTTTTTAACCTGTTCCTGAGGGATACCGGAACCACCGTGTAATACTAATGGTTTACCGTTTGTAGCCTTCTGGATTTCAGCTAAACGATCGAAGTTCAAACCTGCCCAGTCTTCAGGGTATGGTCCGTGAATGTTTCCGATACCAGCTGCTAAGAAGTCAACGCCTAATCCAGCGATTGTTGCGCATTCTTCCGGATCAGCTAATTCACCGTTAGAAGTAACGCCGTCTTCAGTACCGCCGATACCACCAACTTCACATTCAACAGAAATGCCTTTTGAATGAGCTAATGCGATGATTTCTTCAGATTTAGCTTTGTTTTCTTCGAAGTCATAGTGGCTTCCGTCGAACATTACAGATGTGAATCCAGCTGCGATACAAGCTTTAGCGCCTTCATATGATCCATGGTCAAGGTGAAGAGCAACCGGTACAGTAATGCCTAAGTTGTCATGGATGTTTTTAACCATTGCTACAACGTTGTCCCAGCCCTGCATGTATTTGCCGGCACCTTCAGAAACTTCCAAAATAACTGGAGATTTCTTAGCTTCAACGCCTTTTAAAATAGCGATGATCCATTCCATGTTGTTGATGTTGAAAGCACCAATTGCGTAATGACCTTCATGAGCCTTGTTGATCATTTCAGTAGCAGATACTAACATAATTATATTTCCTCCTTTATGTTAAGAATTCTGAATTCATTGTACCCTATTTAATAATATTTTTAAAGTATTATCGTCTTGTTTTTCCTGTCAAACGGACAGGAGAGGACAGAGTTCGGATTCGTTCCATAATACGCATAACCGGTATCTGATTATTCGCCTGCCGCTCCAGATTATATTGTCTTTCCAATTCAGAAAGTGAATAATTCGATGTAAAATATGTCTTTTTATTCTTTGACATTCTTTCATCCAAAACAGGTAAAAGTATTTCATCACGCGTCCATGCTGAGATAGCTTCTGCCCCGATATCATCGAGAAATAAGACATCCGCATGACGTAATTTGTTGAGCAGATCGGCACGATATTCATTATCTTTCATGTTCATTCGAATATCAGCCATAAGCTGCGGAACCTTCACAAAAGAAACCCGCTTTCCCTTTTTGGCATAGTCATTGGCAATGCCAATCATCAAATAAGTCTTACCGACGCCCGGCTGCCCGTAAAGATAAATTCCTTTTTTATCATCTATGGATTGCGTAACCGCTACATATGCCTGCAGATATTCTCTGGATTCATTAGAAAGATCAATAGAGCGGTAGTCAATTTGATATTCTGACTCGGAAAGGTGCGATACACGATAATTCTTTTCATGTGTCCTTTTCTGTGAGTACAGGTCCAGATATCGGCAGTCAACATATTGTTCTTCAGGATATCCCGACTCATCGATCACAAGTGTCTTCAAGCGTCCTTCCATCGGCTGACGGCAATATTCCAACCCCTGGCAGCCCTCGCATTTCTCCACCCGTTTGAGCCACTCATCCAATTGTTCCGCATTGGCCTCAATAAAGGATACAGGTAAGCCATACCGCCTGCAAAAGGACTGCACCAATGCGTTTTTCTTCAAAACTTCAATTTTCTGAAGGCGCAATTCCATCTGTTCCTCATTTAAAGGCCAGTTAAAATTCATATTCGGCATCTTATGACCCCTTTCTTTGCAGCTCTAAAGCTTTTTGTAGTAAATCTTCATCCGGCTCTGTCGAATCTGTAATGCTGTACCAGTCCGGTAATTCCGGTTCTTTCTTTTGACTTGTTTGTTGAATATTCTGTAACGCCTTTTCTTTGGAATCAATTTTTAAACGCATCCAGCTTGCGGCCACTTTTTCCACAAAAGAAGCATTGAGCCTTTGATTGGTTCGC
Source organism: Faecalicoccus sp. (assembly GCA_017941505.1). The sequence goes on from JAGAWH010000176.1 coordinate 7,428, forward strand.
TCTAATGAAAATTCAATTAGGACATTCACAACTTCCGGTTCGAGTTTATACTCCGTTACCAGCTTTTCTATTAAGCGCCTTTCCGGGGCTGCAACCGGCATTCCACCCTGTTTATAGGATAAAAATTGTACCGGGCTTAAGCTGTATGGGTCTTCTGAACTTACAGTCACTTTTTTGTTGGCAAAGACCAGCGACTTCAGCTTATCCTGATCAAAAACGCCCGTATGCGGATTGATGGAGCGCTGCACATATTTTTTCATCTCCATCGCATCGATTCCATAAATAGTTGCTAACTCGGCAATCTTATTCAAATTATCTTTCGTTCTTAACCGCATTGGAAAAATGCGGTTCATTCCCTGTAAAAAGGTATCAAAGTCAAATGCTGCAGCCATCTTTTCATTACTATGATATGAATTCGAATAGGCTTCTTCCTTCCGGTCATTCCATGAATCCAAAATGCTGATATCAAACGGTTCACTAATCTCATGCATCGATTCCGGAATATCTACAGAAGTTAGGCAGCTCACTTTAATGCGGTCAAATTGATTCGAGCCAACTTCATTTAATAAGATACGGCTGTATGTATCGTGTTCAAAGAAAGACTTTGCATCCAGCGGACAGTACAGGATAATAAGCCAATCACTTTTTATGCCATCATAATATGTTTTTGCCAAGCCATATTGCTCCAGCTTTTTGCGTGCCGCATCAAAGCGCGTACCGGTAAAACGGATATGCTGAATAAATGATTCCAAATCTTCACGCTTAGAGCTGCAGCTTCTTAAAATCATATATAGGATCAGCGCATCTTTTCCTAAAATCGGATAATAAAGACGCATTAAATCATCCATCCAGTCCACATTCCACAGCTTATCTTTTTTAATCTCAATATTTCCCTTAAGCTCCATGCAGACTTTCCTCCATACCATCTAAAAGCTGCTGTCGTAACTGTTCGACCGTTCCGTTGTTGTATATCACATAGCTGCTTTGAGCCATCTTTAATTCCGGTGAAAGCTGTGCATTCCATCTTGCGAGTGCTTCATCGGAAGAAATATTTCTTCCCTCTTCAAGTCTTTTCAGTGCTATTTCTCGATTAGAAACGACACACCATATCTCATCAAAATAAGATTGTGCTCCAATCTCAAAAAGCAGAGGCATCTCAACAAAAATTAAAGGGGCATTTTGTTTTGAAATCCAAATCTCCATCTCTTTAAAAATCAATGGATGTAAAATAGATTCCACTTTTTTCCGTACTATTTCATCATTGAAGATTACAGATGCCATTTTAGGCTTGTCTATTTCACCTTTATCATCCAAAAAATCAAACCCACCTGCAAGTAGAGCCGAATATCCCGCATGACCTTTTTTCAACAAATCCCGATTGACCCTGTCACAATCCAGTACCGGATAGTATTCACGGATGATGGATGCTGCCATCGACTTTCCCGATCCCATCGAACCGGTAAGTCCGATTACTTTCTTTTTTGACATTTTCGGCATATATACGTCCCCCTTTGAGAAACCCGTGTCTTGATAATCGTAGTTCCGCATTCCGGACACTGTTTGTCCTCTTTGCCGTGAACACGAAGCTGGAGTTGAAAGCGTCCGGTAACTCCCAAAGAAGAAGTATAGGATCGAATGGTAGTTCCCCCGGCTTTCATGGCTCCCTGAATAATTTTCTTGGCCCAGTAAACAATGGTATCACAATCTTTTTTTGATACCCTATAGGCTCTTGATCGCGGATCTAATTTTGAGCGAAATAAGATCTCATCCGCATAAATATTACCAATCCCGGCTATAATTGACTGATCAAGCAGGCATGCCTTTATATTTCTTTGACTGAAATGAATTTGATGATATAAATACTCACCTGTTGCCTTTTCATCCAATACATCCAATCCGACATTTTTCAAACAGGACAGTGTACTTTTATTCTCTGTTTTAGGATACAGATACATCCTGCCAAATTTTCGGGTATCCTCATAACATAAGTAACAATCTCCCAGAAAGAACACGGCATGGATATGTTTTAAATTTTCGGGATAATCTCGCATGATATAAAACTTTCCTTCCATGCGAAGATGTACAATCAAGTCATATTCATCAAGTTCAAAGCCCAGATATTTCCCAATACGATAAAAGTTTTGAAATGTCTGACCCTTTAGGGCATCACAAAAGATCGCTGGATCTGGGGTTTCAATCAGTTTGGGATAAAATATCTCTGCCTTTTCAATGGTAAGTCCCTTGATATTTCTCTCCAGTGTCGATAAGACAGTCTGGACTTCCGGTGCTTCCGGCATTATTTGGCCTCATACCAGCTCTTGCCGAAGTTGGCATCCGCTTTTAAAGGAACCTTTAATTTCATGGCATTTTCCATAGCTTCCTTCACCAGGTTCATCATTAAATCTTTTTCATCTTCATAAACCATAAAGATTAATTCATCGTGAATCTGCAGAAGCATTTTTGATTTCACATTGGCTTCTTTCATCGCCTTATCACAGCGGATCATCGCAATTTTAATCAAATCGGCAGCGCTGCCCTGAATCGGTGCATTCATAGCCGCTCTTTCGCCAAACTGGCGAGTTAAAAAGTTCTTATCGCGAATTTCCGGAATCTGCCGTCTTCTGTTGAATAAAGTGGTCACATATCCATTCTGACGGCACTGGTCAATTACTTTATCCATATACTCTTTAATATTGGAATAAGATTCATAATAAGCATCGATAAACTGCTTGGCCTGGGCTCTGGAAACACCCAGCTGTTCCGATAATCCGTGAGCGGACTGTCCGTAAATAATACCGAAGTTTACCGTCTTTGCACTACGGCGCATATCCGATGTCACTTCATCGGATGGTACCCCGAATATCAATGTTGCCGTACGGTTATGAATATCTACATCCTCATTGAAGGCTTCCACCATATGTTTTTCATCGGCCATGTGCGCTAACATTCTTAATTCGATTTGAGAATAATCGGCAGAAAGATAAAGAGTATTTTCCGGAGCTACAAAAGCCTTGCGGATTTCCCTTCCCGCTTCATCGCGAATGCTGATATTCTGTAAATTCGGTTCGCTGGAAGACAGACGACCGGTCTGGGTCATCGTCTGATTGAAGGTTGTATGAATTTTGCCATCCGGTTGAATATGCTTCTTTAATCCTTCAATATAAGTAGAACGAATCTTGGCATATTTACGATATTCTAACAGGCAGTCGATAATCGGATGTTTGCCACGCATTTTTTCTAATACATCCGCTGAAGTGGAACGCTTCTTTCCCCCGCCGGAAAGATTTAACTCATCAAATAATACAGCTGCCAGCTGTTTTGGAGAATTAATATTGAATTCCATATTCGCATAGCGGTAAATCTGTGAAGATAATTCCTCCAGCTTATCCTGAATGACAACACCCTGCTCGTTTAATATGTTTTCATCGATATCTATACCCTCTTTTTCCATCTCATATAAGATGGAAGTAAGAGGAAGCTCAATCTTTTGATACAGGTCCATCATTTCCTGATTTTTCAGCTCATTAAAAATTGATTCGATTTTAGTGCTTAGCTGTTCACACCAGGATGCATATACCGGGATCATTCTTTTCTTGGACCAGGCACCATCTTCTTTCGATTTCAATGATAAATCATGGATTGATTCCGGTAAACGGATTGACATAGCTTCTACCAGAGCATCCGTATTGGTTGCCTGAGAATGAAGTAAGAAGCCGGCTAAATGAAGATCTTCTTTAAATTCCGCCTGTGGGAAGCCATAGCGGTCTAATATGTGAAGCATCATTTTGACATCCCATGTTCTTAAAGTCTTTTCATTTTTTAACATGGAAATAAAAGATGAATCCTCCAGAGCATCATTGGCCTCAATATAATATACGTTAGAATCTGCACTTGCGACAAAACCATAAAGCTTTGTCTGTAAAAAAGACTCATCCGAGCATACAGCCATCAATAATAAGTCCTTCGTATCCATATCCGGCCACTTTGTGACTTGAACAACATCTTTTTTCTTTTCCCGCTTCTTTTCATTTGTCATGAAGGAGCGCATTTCATACTTTCTAAAGAAGTCATTTACGCCCGGATCCGTTCCGTCATAGGCAAGATCTTCCACTTGAATCGGCAGATCCATTTTTGTATAGATGGTAGCTAACTCCTTTGACATGATGGCTTTGTCATGGTCTTTTTCCAGCTTTTCTTTCAGCTTCCCTTTGATTTGCGAAATATTTTCATAAACATTTTCAACGGAGCCGTATTCGCTGATCAGACGAAGTGCCGTTTTTTCTCCGACACCGCCAACACCCGGGATATTGTCACTGGCATCTCCCATCAAACCCTTTAGGTCAATCATTTGAATTGGTTTTAATCCATTATATTTTTCACCGAAACCTTCGGTATCCAGTACTTCCATTTCCGTGATACCTTTGCGCATCAACAATACATGAGTGGTATCGTCAATCAGCTGAAGAAGGTCTTTATCTCCGGTCAGAATTGTAGTCATGAGTTCCGGATGCGACTTAGCCATAGAACCGATAATATCATCGGCTTCAAAGCCTTCCTTTTCGTACCGTGTAATTCCGGCTGCATCCAAATATTCACGGATGATAGGAAACTGGACAACCAATTCTTCATCCAATGGTTTTCTTGTTCCCTTATATGCTTCATACGCTTCATGGCGGAAGGTTGGCTTACCGGCATCCCATGCCACCATGATGGCATCCGGTTCAATTTTCTCAATTGCCTTATTTAACATCAATATAAATCCATATACGGCATTGGTTGGTATGCCGTTGGAGGTAGTCATATTTCGAGAATTCAACGTTCCGTAATATGCTCTGAAAAGCATTGCGTTACCGTCAATCAAAAGTAATTTTTCCATTTTATTCACCGCATTTCTAATAGTAGTATTGTAGCACAAAAAAAGGAATGAGACCCCCTCTCATTCCCTAGACTAAGCAGTTTGATTAATTTTTCGATGTTCGCGAAGTGTGATCCAGCGATCCAGAAGCTCTTTTAAATAAATCAGGGCTAAAGCCGCAATACCGTTGATGATAAAGCTCTTCATTCCAAAATACAAAGCCCATTTTGAAAAAGAAACATTCATGCGTCCGCTTAGGGAAAACCAGATAAACGGAAGTACTTCTACTAACACCAGCATTCCTAAACACACAAGAAACCTTTCGACAACATCTTTGCGAAACGGAATTAAGCCAACAAACCCTGTCAAAAAGGTGTATAGGATCATATGAATCGGTAAAGAATTAGTCATAAACAAATCCGTGAGTAATCCACATGTCATACCAATCAGCATACGGTCCTGCATATCCATATCCATCACCACAAGAATCAGCATCAAAAAGCAGAGGTGAGGAACATAGGAAAACTGCTGATATTGAAAATCGACCGGAAACGCAAAACAAATAAAATTATCTACAAAAGCAAGAGCTGCCAGAACAATTGCCCATACCCTTACTTTCATGAACCCTTTTCCTCATTTCCGATAACAACACAATAGTTAAAGCTCATAATATTGGAAGCCGGTCGAACATATACGGTGGAAATAATCGCATCATCATTCATTACAATTTCTGTTACCGTTCCTACATAAATTCCGCTTGGGTAATTACCACCTTTTCCGCTGGTAGCCACGCGCTGTCCGGATGTGACAGTCGCATCGTTATCAAATAAAGATACACAATACGCATTCCGTTCGGTATCGTAGGACTGCAGCACGCCTTCAATGGTCGTACCATCTTCTAAAGACATCTTTACAGCGATATCATTGACAAGATCACCGCTGGTAAGTAAGCGTACCGTACTTGTATGAGAACCCGCCTTTTCAACCAGACCGATGGCCCCTTCACTGGTTGCCACCAGCATATTCTCAACAACGCCTTCTTTAGAACCGGCGGAAATGGTAATGGTCTGCATCCATGCGCTGCTGTTGCGGGAAAGAACCGCACAACTGATAATGTTGGCATCCGGAAGCGTACCTTTTAAATCAATGAGTTTTTCCAGTTCTTCATTTTTATTACGCTCTTCTTCGTACAGAGTTTGATAACTTCGCTGCTGGGCCAGCTGTTCATTCAGATATTTGGCATCATCGTGGGCATGCCATAAATTGGCCATATCCCTGAAAATGCTTCCCAGTGATTGTAAAGGATAATCAATTAAACCATATTTAATATAAGTCCATGCCGTCTGCCCTGCATTTGAGATGGAACTTTGCCGAAGTCCCAGCATCAGACAGCTAAACAATAGCAAGCATATATTGATTGTCAGCAGTTTGCGTTGAAATCGAGTGAATCTATTCATACTTCCTCCAAATCTAAAGTTTATTATATCTGTATTTTAGATGTGTTTCAATCCAGATATTCAGCCTGTCGGAAGGAAAAAGACTTGTTGTGTCCGACAATAATGTGATCTAAAAGAACAATACCCATCATTTTTGCGATTTTCTTTATTCTTTTTGTTGTGTCAATATCACTTTGAGATGGTGAAGGATCCCCGGAAGGGTGATTGTGAATCAAGATGACGGAATATGCGTTTTTTACAAAGGCTTCCTTAAATATGTCTCTTGGATGAATAGTGCTTTCATTTAATGTCCCTATAAATAAAGTACGATGAGATAAGATATTTCCCTTGGTATCTAGGAATACCGCAACAAAATGTTCACGATCCAGCCAGCCGTATTCCATTTCAAACCATCCAATCAATTCTTCGGGATGAGTAATCCTTGTTCGATAGACCTGAGTGCGCAATGCTCTTTTACAAAGTTCGATACCGGATAATATTTTTAAAGCCCTGGCCTCACGAATCCCGGAAATCGATGTTAAATCCTCAACTTTCATACCGTAAAGATTTGCCAGATTATCGCTTTTATCCAGTAAATCCTGCGCAATATCAAACACCGATCGATTATGACTGCCTGACCCTAATAAAATTGCCACCAGTTCCAAATCACTTAAAACACCAAATCCAAATCGAAGAGCTTTTTCACGTGGACGTGACTCCATGCTCATTTCCTGTATTTTCATTTTAGCTTTCCTCCATTGTCAGAAAATCTGACTTCTCTATAATTCTAAATACGTAAAATTTTTTTAAATGGAAATTTTTAATTTTCTCTTGCAAAGGAATTTAAAGCATGGTAGTATATAGAAGCGCTGATGAGTAGCGTTCGACCTTGAATTCTTGGAGTAGTACTCAAGTGGCTGAAGAGGTGCCCCTGCTAAGGGTATAGGTCGGGTAACTGGCGCGAGAGTTCAAATCTCTCCTACTCCGCCATCTTTTTGAAAATTGAATCTGGTCCAGTGGTGTAGTGGTTAACATGCCTCCCTGTCACGGAGGAGATCGTGGGTTCGAGTCCCATCTGGACCGCCATTTTTTTGCAGATGTAGTTCAACGGTAGAACACAGCCTTGCCAAGGCTGATACGGGGGTTCGATTCCCCTCATCTGCTCCATTTTTTTGTCTTCTAATCCATCCAAGTGATGGATTTTTTATGTTTACAACATTATTAGAAGTATAAATGATCTGATCTTTTTTGTTTTCAGTGTGACATTTGTGTGATATATCCCCTGTTATCATGTAGCCGTAAAAAGAAAGAACGACTACTTTCTTGGAGGTATAGATTATGAAAAAAACACTTAGAGTATTATCCAGCGCTGCGCTTGCCAGCTCTATATTATTTACACAGGCAGTACCTGCCTTTGCTAAACAGGTAAACTTCTACCCATCCGAATTGAAATTAGTAGAAACCGTTTCTGCAGTAAATGTCACCTACGATAAAAACTGTTCTGATTCCGTAAAGGTTCCGGACAGTCAAAGTGCAGAGGCTGAATCTACTATCACAATCAGCTTTGAAACTCCGGTAAGAGACGGTTATACATTTGCAGGATGGTCTGAGAACAAAAATGCCAGTGAAAATGATTCGCTGCTTCATGCAGGAGATTCCTATACAGTAAAAGGAAATACAAAGTTATATGCGATTTGGGTAAAGGATCAGGCTCCGGCTGCAGACGAAACAAAACCGGCATTGGAGACAAATGAGGAACCGACAGTACAGGAAACAACTGTGGAAGTTCAAGAAGAAACCCAGGAAGAAAGTGCAAATGAAGCAGTTACTTTCCAGTTAATGTTAGATACACACGGTGGATCTATGAGCATCGACCATGTAGACAGCGATGAGCAGGGTACTGTTAC
>JAGAWH010000177.1 GCA_017941505.1 Faecalicoccus sp.
GATTCAATACGCTAAATCTTTTTTTGGTTATTCTTTGATTAAGGTTTAACAGGTGATAAAATAAATTCTATGGAGGGTAATCTCATGAATGCTAATACGATATACACAGCTTATTTATTAGTTCCGATAATGATAGTTCTTACGATTCTTTTTCTTACCGTTTTTTATAGAACAAAAAAAGATAAGTCAATTGTGAAAGAAATATATTCCGTATTTGTAAAAACTTGGGAAGACGGTGAAGTACCGGCAGAAGATGAGGAAGAAGTTTTCTATCAAACATTTCTAAGGCTGTTTAAACAGGATTACAGATACAATCGCAATCAGCTTGCCGAAAACAGATATAAATATTTTCTGTTTAAAGCTCTGGTTCTTGTCGTAATTGCGGCAATTCCGTTTTTAATGTATCTGCTGGTTTCTAAAAAGGAATTTATCTTAGGCAAAAATGAATGGAATGACATCTATTTATATACGATCATTGCGGTTCCTATCGTATTTGCGTATCTGTTGAACAGATTTATCATCGTCAGAAGATTTCGTGAAATGTGGGCTCACCATACTAAGGTCAAGCAGCATATGGAATGGCGCATGATGATGCTGGTTAAAGACTATGAGATGAAAAAGCAGAAAATGACCCCTGAAGAAGCGGAAAAATTACTCGATTCATTAAAGCAGGATTTTATCAATGAAATATGTGAGTACTGGAATAAGAGTGCTGAAGAGTTTGCTGATCAGGTTTTATCGAAAGAAGAAAATCTATTCCAGGAAATCGGAAAAATGCTCACAACAAAATAATCGAAATCATATACGGCTATACAAGCTTTTGTACAGCCGTTTTTCTTTTACAAAATGAATTGAACCATGCATAATATTCTTAAAGTTTGTACATCAAAATAAGGAGTTGAGATTATGGAAAACACCACAAAACCTATTTCAAAACGGATGACAACAATCTTATCTGTTTTGTTGGGAATATCTGTACTTTTGAATTTGTTGTTTTTCGGTGGGTATCTGCCTCTAAACCAGGGAAGTACACCCCAGGCTAAACCTATTGCTCCCGGACAGCTTCATCATGAAGGATATGAACTAGTACAGACTGTTGTCTTGAGCCGACATAATATCCGCTCTCCGCTAAGCGGCAAAGACTCTTTTCTTTCTACGGTAACGCCCCATGAATGGTTTGCCTGGTCATCCAATCCGGCTGAGCTTTCCTTAAGAGGTGGGGCCTTAGAGACGATGATGGGACAGTATTTCCGAAAATGGCTGGAAAGCGAAGGCCTTATCGCAGAAAACTGGGTACCGCAGGATGGTGAGGTTCGCTTTTATGCCAATTCAAAACAGCGTACCATCGCAACCACCAATTATTTTAAAGCCGGTATGCTGCCGGTAGCCGAGGTGGATATAGAAACACATGCTGAATATGATACGATGGACCCTGTCTTTAATCCGGTTCTTACCTTTACAAGTGAGGCATACGAAAAAGATGCTGCCAAACAGATGTGGGATCTCTATGGAGATGAAATCAAAAGTTTAGGTCCCAATTATGAATTAATCAGCAAGATCATAGATCTAAAAGATTCTAAAGCTTATACTTCGGGTGATTTCACGGGCTTTGATGCAGAAGATGTAAAATTGGTGCTGGAAGTCGGAAAGGAGCCGAGAACCCAGGGTTCTTTAAATAAAGGAACGGTTGTCAGTGACGCCCTGGTGCTTCAATATTATGAAGCACCAAATGAATTAGATGCATCGTTTGGTCATCCGATTGAAGAAGGACAGTGGAACGATATCTCCTTAATCAAAGATACCGGTTTGAAAGTAATGTTTGGAACTCCGCTTCTCTGTGTGAACGAGGCGCACCCGTTACTATCCGTTATCAAGGATGAATTGAATATGGAAGGACGTAAGTTTACCTTCCTTTGCGGACATGATTCCAATTTGGTCAGTGTCATGTCATCTTTGGGGGTTGAGGATTATACATTACCGGATTCTGTTGAAAAAAATGCAGCCATCGGCAGTAAGTTAGTCATCTCAAGATGGAAATCCCCGGATGGAAAAGAATGGATCTCAGCGGATGTAGTCTATCAAACGACTTCCCAGCTAAGAGGTATGGAATTATTGGATAGTAAACATCATCCTGCTGTTTACCGATTATCTTTTGAAGGATTGGAACAAAATGAGGATGGTTTATATTCTCAAGACGCATTCATGGAACGCTTAGATACCTCAATTCAGGAATACGATGTATTGAAAGAAAAATATGGTCAATAAAGAAAAGCCTTTGCCGTTAATGAGCAAAGGCTTTATTTATGTTATTAAAAAGCGATTGTATCGGTTTTTCGACAAATTGATGAATGACGATGGTTAGGAAAAATGTCACCACAATTGAGATAAATAATCGAATGATAATTCCGATTGGGGTGTCGCCGTACACATTGGAATCCAGTTTATCGATCATTCCGCAGAATGTGATTCCATGCACCAGATATATGGTATAGGAATGCTCATCGAGGAAATTGATTCTTCTCAAAGCTCTTTTACTATGAATCTTTAATTCCTCTGATACCAGCACAATAGAGGCGAAGATGGATGGAATCACAAATAACTCAAATAATTGCGTTGTCTCTAAATGATACGGATTCCATTCACAGAACGTAGCCGCAAACACAAACAATTGAAATCCAAGCAGGGTATAGAACCGATTATTTTCTTTTTTTGCGTTATAAACGACGATTCCCATTAAGAAGCACGGCATATGTAAAAAGGCACTAAACCATCCTTCTTTATTGTTTACTACCAAAATCGCAAGCCCCATAAACGCTATCAACAAAAGTACGGACCGCCATGTTGTTTTGGCGATTTTTATAAGAAGCGGAGCAATGAGATAAAAGACCATAAATACAGGAATAGTCCATGTGATTCCGATATTACTCCAAAAATAACCTTCCGCAGGAACAATTCCATTTAAACAGAAAATATATCTAAGCCATCCTAGATTCATGGGATCTTCGGGAATATTTCCGAAAATATGCGTTTCTGTAATGTAAAAATATAGGATACAGAAATAATACAGCGGAAGAATTTTTAAAGCTCTTTTCTTATAGAACTGGAAAATTGATTTTCCGTTGGAAAGCGAAACACATGCCAGATATCCGCTTACCACAAAAAACAGCTCAACCCCAAATCTTCCCAATTGAGAAAAATTAAATAAATCATGTGAAAATGAATCAAAATATAATCTTTGTCCAAAGTGACAAATGAATACCGCAAGACAGGAGATAATCCGAAGCAGCTGTATTCCTCTGTCTGTTTTTCTTTTTACCATTGTCTTCTCCCATATTCAGACATTTAACAAACCTTAAGCATTCTACCATATTCATGGGAGGAATTATACTTATTTTTTGATGAGATTATTTCACTCCCAGCTTTGATACAATTTTTCACAGAAACCAATATAGCGAATGCTGTGATCGACAGGGGTAATCGGTGAAAATATCCGTGCTTCCTGTGTACATTTATGGTAATGATTCAACTCATACTGTAATTCATATTCACATGGATAATTGAATTCCTGAATAACTTTACCATTTTGGATGATTTTTGCGTTTTGTGCCTTCCAATAATCAGGAATCTGTATTAAGGCATCATCCAGATAAATCTTCAATCCGTTTTCAAACAATATTTTTGTAGATACGGCAAGCTGGGCAATGGCACCATTTTCTAATACGGCGTTAATGGAGCATTGGTCTTCGGCATCCCCATGTGATGAAGTCGCGCTGCCGCTTACGGAAACCACTTTTGAACAAAGATATTCTGCCATATGGAAATAGTAGGCTTCATTGCCATAGAGAACACCGCCGCCGTATTCTTTCTGTTTATTCCATCCTTCTAAATAAGAACCTCCAATATAGGATTGTCTAAACTCCATATAATGGATTTCTCCGTAGGTCTTATTCCGGATGATTTCTTTGATTGGCTCATAAACAGGTAAATATGGTGTTTTTACAGCCTCACTTAAAAATAAATGATTTTCTTCGGCAATCTGTTTTAATTCTTTCGCTTCGGATTCGTGGAGTACAAACGGCTTTTCCACAATTGTATGCTTACCGGCAAGAAGTGCTTCTTTAGCATAGCTGTAATGCAGACTGTGAACTAACGGAATATAAACGGCATCGATAGTTTCATCTTCTAAGATTTTATGATAGTCATCGTATGCGTTCTCAATATTATATTCTTTGGCGGTTTTTTTCAGCCTTTTCGAGGCTTCTCGAGGCAATGGCACAAACCGAGCCATCTTCAGTGCATTCCATCGCTTTGATGAATCGGGGAACAATGGATGCGGTAGATAATATTCCCCAGCGTATCTTTTTCTTATTCATATCAATTTCTCCTGATTTCATAACACTATAACCTGTTATGACAATACACTGAATAATGATTGAGATTTCCGTTCTTTAAACGTGTTATACTCGTTATTGAGGAAAGAATATGGAAAAAGAAAGTGAATGCAGACTTTGGGCATTAAAAGATCCGCTGTTAACAGAATATCATGATCATGAATGGTGTAAGATTTGTCACGATGATCGAACTATTTTTGAATTGTTGTGTTTGGAAGGGCAGAGTGTCGGCTTATCATGGCGAACCATCATCAATAAACGGAAAGCCTATAGAGATGCTTTTTATAATTTTGATATTGAAACATGTGCGAAATTATCCGATGACTATTTAGACAGCTTACTCAATAATACGGAATTAATTCGAAATAAAAATAAGATTTACAGTATTCGTTCCAATGCGATTGCCGTAAAAAAGATCATTGAACAATATGGAAGTTTAGACAAATTTGTATGGTCATATACTGATGGTAAACAAATCGTCAATCATTGGAAAACATTTCAAGAAGTTCCGACTCAGACAGATATTTCAAAGAAAATGAGCAGAGATTTCAAAAAGTTAGGGATAGCCTTTGTCGGACCGGTTATCACATATTCTTTTATGCAGTCTATCGGAATGGTGAACGATCATCTCATTGACTGTCCATATAGATAAGCCAAACTATTAGATGTCAATAATTCTTTTAAATTTCAATGAAATTGGAGTTTTTGATAATAATTGTTTAGCGAATTGTGAGTTTTGAGTGTATGGCTCCAGAAAAATTAGTATATGCACTAATTTTTAGGCACACTAAAAAGAACTTTCGGTTCCTGTAGATTCTGAAAGCGGTTTTAGGATGGATTTTCATTAAATTCAAGGCTGGATTTCAACTTCACAACCGACGAATACGAACGAGAAAATTTCACCGTTCTCATCGGAGTAGTGATAGATCTGTTTCCTTGTCTTTTTTGAAAATTCTGTTGTGATTGAATTGAAGAACGATTTTCGGGTTTCTTCTGATAAACGCATAAGATGATCGTGTTCAATCACAAACATGGTTTGATATTTCATGATCGAATAAATGTATCTCGCGACTTTATTGGCGACTGCTACAACCGCCAGCTTATGACGTTTCTTGTTTCCGTGTTTTACACGCTCAAACAGAGCTTTAAGAACAGGATTGTGTCTTCGTGCAAATTCCGCAATCATATAAACTGCGTGACGAAGATAATGTGAACCTTTTTTAGAAATTTTGCCC
>JAGAWH010000178.1 GCA_017941505.1 Faecalicoccus sp.
AAGTAAAATACATGAAACATTTAAATATAAAGGCAGACCAAGCGGAGCCCGTAATAAAGTATTCGGGACAAATAGTTTCAACAATAAAACCGATAAAAGTGACAATGAATTCCTGATCTCTACCGGGAAGTTCAAAAAGGCTGGGAACGGTATACAGATTACGGATGAATTCTTAAATGATATCTATCACCAGTACCCTTCAAGGTCTGTCGAAGAGATCCTCGAGGATAATGGAATTGATCCGCATATGGTCGGGTATCAGCGCATATACAGGATCAAGAGTCTACTGGATGAAGGCTCATGCGCTTCGCTTTCTGTATCCTACAGTGAGGAAACAATCGACCGGTATTCCTCTCATCCCTATGTAAAAAGAATCACTAATAAACACTTCGTGTTAAACGACCATTTTTATAATGAAGCTTCAATTTTTAAGGACATGCACATCGATGATATCCTCGATATCTTTGAAATCGATCATACTCTTCTGAACCCCGGAATAAAGAACAGTATCAAGTACAAGCTCAAAAAATGGGAAATGAAAGACCTTCCTGACATAGCCTGTGATTCTCCAGTCTATCTTCTTATCCTCAGGAATAAATCATCGGCCTGTGAAAGAATAATCCATGACGAATTTGATCTTATGAAAGAGATGATCCCTCTGATCACTAAGAAAGAAAAGAAAGCGCTGTGTGAATGGATACGCGATTTCAATGTCAACGGCATAAGACTGCCTGCTTCACTGCTCTGCCGGAAGCTCGGGATATCAAGATCAAATTATTATCATATCTTGAAAAGCGAACATTTTGGCGAGCATGAGGAAAATAAAGAAAAATCAGATGAAGAGGATGTGAAGGCCATAAGAGAAGTTATGGACAGCGACCCCTATCCGATGGGAAGCCGCATGATCTATATGAAGATGAAGGATATCACAGGAAAACAGTTCGGGCTCCGAAAGATCAGACGACTTATGAATAAATTCAATCTGAAGTGCACGCTCAGAAGCCCGAAAAATTCGAACAAGGCAGCCAGAGAACTGCTGAAAAGAAATCGGAAGCCAAACCTCTTAAAAAGAAAATTCAGATTCAATCGTCCGCTTACCACATTCTTGAGTGATGTCAGCTATCTGACCTACGGGAATAATTTGAAAGCCTACCTTTCACCGGTCAAGGATGCCGTGACTGGAAGGATAATGGGAGCCTGTGTATCCGATGCCAATGATCTGAATCTGGCATGCGATACTCTCACCATCCTCGAAGATGTGGAAATCGGGGACAATCCTCTTTTCCATACGGACCAGGGCAGCCTTTATCTCAGCGATTCTTTTCAAAATATGGTAATCGGTCTGGGACTGACCCAGTCTATGTCAAGACGGGGCAACTGCTGGGATAATGCGAGCCAGGAATCATTTTTCGGGCATTTCAAGGATGAGTGCGACTATAGAAACTGCCGAAATCTGGAGGAACTTCGAAAAACAGTTGAAGATTATATTGATTACTACAATAACCGCCGTCCGCAGTGGACAAGAAATAAGATGACGCCGGTGCAGTTTGAAAAATATCTTCTGGATATGGATGACACAGAATTTAATGCCTACCGCGCAAAAGTAAAGGAGCAGTATGATATCATGATTAAAAGCGCCAGGGAAAAAGCGGTAAAGAGAGCACGCGATATCGGTGCACTGGAGGAGGATTAGATGGCCAGCAGATATGTGAGCGGCACAAAAGAAGAAGTGCTTGCACAGTTAAAGAACGTGTTTGTGAGATCATACAGTGAAAGAAATGACGGTACGGTCCGCATAGAGTATACGGATGACTTCTACCGTTTTATGAAGCTGAATCTTGAAAACGGGATGACAGATGTCAGAGCGTATGAGGCATGCGGATTTGATATCCACGTCATGGGAGAGGCCCGTGCCCACAAGGCGGCGGAAAAAGCCAAGAAACTCGGAAACACAAAAAGAGAGACATTTGGGGATATGATGATCTTTGATGTCACGAAGCCGATCGAAGAGTACGGCCCGCTTACCCCTGAAGAAGAGCGTGACTACTATAGATGCAAGGATCTATATAACGAGGCATATATCAGCCTTCTGAAAAAAAAACGACACGAACTGGAGAAGAAGAAATCGTCCTCAAAGAAGAAAAAAAAGAAAAGAAAAGCGAAATAGCTGAAGAGATGTTCACGGCCGGAAGAGAAAGACATTTTTCAAAGCACACTGTTCTCGGGATAATGGGGCTTTCCAATTCTAATTATGACGAATATATCAGGCGGAAAAATAAATGGCGCACTAATAGAAATGAATTCATAAAGAATAACCGCGATGTGATGGAAGCGATACGGACAATCATAAAAAAGCTTGGTTATGTGCCCGGAGCCCAGATAATCAAGGGACATCTAAGCCGCGATCATAAGATAAACATCAGCCGCAAAAAATGCAGAAAGATCATGAAGATCATGAAGCTGTCAGCGAACAGGCCAAAAAAGGACCCATACAAGGGACAGGCAACACATCAGCACCCCTGCACAGCCGAGCCCAACATCGTGGACCGGAATTTTAAGATCGGTCCAAGAAGAGTCATATTGACAGACATCACATATGTGCACTATTCCCTGGAAAGGAAGGTATGTTACCTGGCGGTGTTTAAAGATGCATATACAAATGAGGCGCTCGGATATAAGGTGTCACCAAATATGGATGTCAAACTGGTAAAGGATGCATACACCATGATGAAAAATAATCATGGTGGAGAATTTCCAGAAGATGTTGAAGTGTATGTTCACAGCGACCAGGGATCCCAGTATCTTTCCACCGAGTTTAAGACACTTCTCAAAGATGACGGCTTTATCCAGTCGATGAGTGCCCGTGGAATATCACAGGATAATGCACCTCAGGAATCATTTTTCGGAAGGATGAAGACCGAATGTATCGACACCATCATGAGATGTCCGGATCTGGATACAGTTATACGGATAATCGATGGATACATGGATACATACAACACTAAGCGGTATCAGTACGGACTGGCGGGACTAACACCCTATGAATTCTATTTGTACAGTATTTCCGGGATCTATCCGCTGGATAACTATTACGGGATCAGCAGTGACGAACTGATTCCGATTGAAGATGTCGTGAAAGAAAAACTCAGAAGGAATAAAGAAAAAAACGAAAAGCGGCGGGAAAAATACGAATCAAGGCGGAAAGAACGTGAAAAGCTTGATCCGTTAAAACGTATGATCGCGGATCAGAAGATCATCCAGGGCAGGATCAAAAAGCTTAAGTCCGAAATAAAGGAAAGCGAAAATCAATTGACATTCTATGAATCACTAAAACTCAGGATCATAAGAGCAAGAGAATTCTATAACGGCTGCAGCAGAGAAATTAAAGAACGTCTAAAAACCCCGCAGGAATGGAAAAACTATGAAGAATTGAACTACATCTATGATATGGGATGTATCTTTTAATATAAAAAATTCAATTAACCGAATCTTCAAGATACCGGCTAAATACAGGCGATAGAGATTGGATAGGCGCACAGTCTTTTCAGGCAGGAAAAATGTCAAAGGATGTATACCGCTGTGTTAAAGACTTAGCTGCGTCATTCCGAAATATATCATCCGGCTTTAAACGGGAAAAAGAAGATTATGGAACATATAGACCGGGATTGAGGCCAATTGACCGGGTCGATCATTATTCACACTTCTAAAAAAGGAACAGAATGGAAGTGGCTTTTTGTATGCCATCATTCTGCTCCTTTTTGATTTATTAACTACAGCTCTAATTTACTTTCTAGAAAAGTACTTGACATCGGGTCTAGTTTAGAAATCTGTTCCTCTTTTTAATCGAATTTTAACTTGCATATTTTTGGAAATGTGTATAATGAACTTGAGAGAAGAAATTAACTTTTTGATATGAAACGAAAAGGGTTATAGAATGAAGGAAATGTATAAAAAGATTATTGCGGCAGTTCTTTTGTTTGTTGTGGCGATACTATCGTGTACGGTTGTAACGGATACAGTGACTTCCAACAAGTATACGGAAGAGACAGTCAGTTATCTGGACGAAAGAAAGAAGACAGTGATGGAAATATCTGCTGCTTCTACAGCTGCATCGGTTGCGATTACGATGTTGCCGGGAGATGCAGGAAGTCCGGTGGCCGATAAACTGGCGGATGTAAGTACATATACCTTGATTGTTCTTTGTGCCATCTTCTTAGAGAAGTATCTGGTTTCGATTACCGGGCTTGCGGCCTTTAAATTTTTGATTCCGGCAGCCTGCTTAATCTGCATAGCGGATATGTTTATATTTCATAACCAGAAGATTCGCAAGATGGCGGCCAGTTTATTCTTTATGGCATTGTTGATCTTTGCGGTGATTCCGGTCAGCGTACAGACTTCAAAGATGATTGAACAGACTTATCAGGATTCCATTCAGGAAACAATCCAATCCGCACAGGAGAATTCACAGGAGATTCAGGAAAATGCCAAGGATGAATCTTTATTCAGTAAATTCTTATCTACCGTAAGCGGCGGCGTAAACGATATCTTGAAAAATTTTGAAGGTATCTTGAATCGCTTTATTGAAGCAATAGCGGTTATGATCGTTACCTCGGCAGTGATACCGATTGTGGTTATGTTGTTCTTTATATCGCTGCTCAAAACCCTAATGCGATATTTTGCGGAGATTCCGGATTTCAACAAATTACTTCCGCAGAAAATTCACTAAAAAAGCGCATTCTGTAACGGATGCGTTTTTTTATTCTAAGCTTTCTATAACTACCATTTGACATAACACTTCATTAAGATAATACAGTGAATAATATCCTTTGTTCATATCATTTTCTTTTCCATAGGAATAAAGAATATCGATTCCTTTTTTATCCTCTATTGTATCCTGGCTGAAGACAACCAAAGGGATTTGGTAAGCTGCGCTAACAGCGCGTAAATCTTTGAAGATGGGTTCAAACCATGGATAGTGAACCATAAAAAGAATGATGACAGAATCCTCTAAGTGATAAGAAGGCAGTTCCAAGATCTCTTTGATATTGATTTGGATAGCTCCGATTCTTTGAAACAATAAATCCAATTGAAACGTGTAAAAGGCTTCAAGCTCCCTATCATCTCCACAGAGGATCACTTTCTTTTTTTTCCGGCATAAAGAGATAATGGTTTTCAGTTTGTCATAATCCAAAGAGTTCTTTGTCCGGTTGAGATTGTTTTGAATACTATCAAATATTTGATTCGAGGTTTTCGTAACATCCTTTGTCTCAAATACCTGATATTGCGATACGCTTCGAAACATTTTTTCTCTGGTCAAAAATTGTGAAAACTCAATCTTAAATTCGTTGAAATTTTTAAATCCGCTTTGTTTAATAAAACGGCTCACAGAGGACATCGACATATTTGATATCTGTGAAAGCATTTCAATGGATAAAGTTTGTATATTCGAAATGTTGGATAGAAAGGCATTCGCAATGCGTGAATTATTATCCTCTTTGGGGATGTTGTTACAAAGCTGTATGAATGCCATGCATTTATGATCCGATGATGTATGCATAATCAAACTCCTTTTTCATATTATGAAAAAGAAATTCATATTAAGCAAGAGAATTTCAGAATCATTTTCTATAAACGGTATAAACGCAGATACAATAGGAATAGGGAGGTCTTATCATGAATAAAATGATGAAAGGATTTTTAGCACTTACTTTAGCTGCAGGTATGGTTGGATGCTCATCAGGAGGCGGAGCATCATCTTCAACTTCCTACAGTGTGTATCTGGATGGTTTTGATTGGGGCAGCGGCGTTTCCAAGGTGTATGTAACATTAGGAGAAGAAGTAGATTCTGTAGATCCGGCCGATTTCACAGTTACTGAAAACGGACAGGGAACAGACTTTACCGATGAGAAGTTCCCGGTTGTAGATACTACCAGTGAGCGTGTTGTCACAGATGCCTATTTAACCGATGAAGCAGGTGAGAAAACCGATGGCGCTTCAAAGTATGTAACATTGGAATTGGAATGTACACCGGCAACAGGCAGCCCGGTTTATTTCTCCATTCAAAACGGTGGTTATAACCAGTATGCAGAAAATTATAATATGGAAATTAAGTACAAAGATACTACCATTTCCGGCGACTATGAAAAGATGACAACAGCTGCTGATATGTTTACTACATCAGAATATAAAGCTGAAGATGGAACTACATATCCATATGCATCCTATACACCGGAAGAAAAGAGCGATGTACTTGTTGTATGGTTACATGGTGGAGGAGAAGGCGGAAGCGCTACATTAAAAGATGCGACCGATATGAATATTCCTTTACTGGCAGCAGAAGTAACTGCATTTGTAGGCGATGATTTCAAGTCAAGCGTTGGTGATGTAAATATCTTAGTTCCGCAGTGTCCTACATGCTGGCTGGATATGGAAGGCTCCAACCCTCCGATGGTAGCAGATTATACAATCAATACAGGTAAGTCTTACTATACGGAATCTTTACATGAAATGATCAACTCTTATAAAGAAGAGATCGGTGCTGAAAAAGTTATCTTAACAGGATGCTCTAACGGTGGATATATGGTAATGCAGCTAGGTGTTGAATATCCGGAAGAGTATGATGGATTGGTAATGTCTTCTGAGGCAATGTTAGATAAGAATATTACCGATGAACAGATTGAAGCTATTAAGTCTGTTCCGATGTTCTTCATCTTTGCCGAGAACGATCCGACAATTGATCCGACATTAACAGCAGAACCGACAATCAAGAGATTGCAGGATGCAGGTGCTGATCATTTATCTGTTTCTAAGACTGCTGATGTACATGACCTAAGCGGTAAGTGGATGGATGATGGACAGCCTCATCAATACAGCGGACACTGGTCATGGGTATACTTATTCAACAATGAATCTGTGGATGAAAACGGTGTATCTGTCTTTGACTGGATGGGAAGCTTAGTTAAATAATTAAGTGAATGGATATGAACGGAGGGCAATTGCTCTCCGTTTTCTTATGTTCAGCTAGTCGAATAAGCGTTATTTTGGCGTGATTCCAGTACCTGATTTATCGTGTTAATATTATCGTGTTGCACGAAGACACCCTCACGGGTAAGAAAGGGGGTGGAATCTATGTCGCAAGAAATAGTTTACTCATTATTATTTCCAATTGTAGCAAATGTAGCAGCTTACTTCATTTGCAAGTGGCTCGAGCGGAAATTTGAAGAGTAGTGCAGGGAGCACAAAAAAAAGGAGAGCTGGAACTCTCCTTTTTTCTATGTCGCAGGCAGTTTACTCATTAGCCTAAAAAGATTATATCACAAGAAAAAATATTTTCAATTGTGATTCAATTTGCGATTTATTTGATTCGAATCGTCTTGATTCTCTGTTCCTGCAGCGGTTTATCTGCACGGTTGGTTCTGGTTGTCGCAATCTCATCCAGTGTATCAAAGCCACTTGTTAATTGACCGAAGGCAGCGTATTGACCATCTAGATGCGGTGCATCTTTATGCATGATAAAGAACTGACTGCTGGCAGAATTTGGATCCATCGTACGTGCCATGGAAAGAACACCGCGGCTATGCTTCAAAGCGTTGTCGAAACCGTTGGCGGTAAATTCACCCGGGATCGTCTTTTTTGAGCCGCCCATTCCGGTACCGGTAGGGTCGCCTCCCTGAATCATAAATCCGGGAATTACACGGTGGAAAATAATGCCGTCAAAGAAGTTCTCTTTAATTAAGTTCACAAAGTTATCAACGGTAACCGGGGCAACTTCCGGATACAGTTCAGCCTCCATGGTCTTACCGTTATCCATCTCTATCACAATAGAAATTGTTTCCATACTAAATCCTCCTCTAATCGGTGTATATGATATCATATTTTCAGAAAAAGGGTGAAATCATGACTAAAATTGGAATATTAGGACTTTCTGACCCGGTTACTTCTTCGTTACAAGGGTTACTAACTACGTTACAAGGCTATGATGTAACGGTAGATTCTGCTTTATATAAAGCACGTAACCCCAAAGAACGTTCGGTTACATGGAATAACTGGATGAAAGATGGTTCTTATGACTATATATTTGATGTTTCGGGAGGAGATTTAAGTATCGAGACTGTTAAGTATCTTGATTTCTCTTTATACCGTAATAATAAGACGTTATTTTTTGGTTACAGCGACTTAACGCCTGTACTAAATATCCTTGCCGGAGAAAAGAAGACCGGTTTATTTCAAATACGGGGTAACACTAACATTGAGGATATTCATCATTTCCTGGAAGGGGAAGATAACTCTTTATTTTTTGAGGGAGAGTATATCGGAGGGAATATCCGCTGTCTTTTAAAGCTGGCAGGAACATCCTATTTTCCGAATGTTTCCGGTAAACATTTATTTTTGGAAAGCTATTCCGGCAAAGAGAATCGGATCCGCTCCTATTTTTCTCAACTCGAATTAATGGGTGTTTTTAAAAGAGTTACCGCTGTAACTTTAGGACAGTTTACCGAGCTGGATCAAACAGACTCTGATTTTTTAGAGATTTGGTCCAAGTCTCAATCCTTTCCGGTATATCGAAACAAGGAGGTAGGTCACTCCAAAGATTCAAAAGGAATCTGGATTTGTGATACACTTTGATTATGGAACTCAAAGAGATTAAGTTAACCGAAAGGCGGATTGCCTTATTGAATAAAATGGATATTCATACCGTAGAGGATCTTTTAACGACCTATCCTTATCGGTATGAAAATATCACAGCTGTACCTTATGAGAATTGGAATCCGGGGGATACGGTTGCCTTTGAAGGTATGATCTGTTCGGCAGCTCATGTGGTGCGATTGGGTAAAAATCGGTCCATGACTAAATTTAAGGTCATCAGCTGGAATGAGGAATTAGAGATCACCTTGTTTAACAGACCATGGCCGAAACAGTTTTCAGCAGGAAAAAATATAACCATCTTTGGTACTTATAACGGCAACAATAAAGTCTTGGCCAATAATTATAATTTTAATCCCCTCAAGTCCCAGGAGGGGCTGCGTCCGGTTTATTCGGTAACCGAAGGTTTGAAGCAGAACGATATGCGCTCGTGTATGGAAAAGGCTCTTCCGTATGCGAAGTTGTCTAATAATGTGATTCCTTCAAGATATGTTGAAAAATACCGCCTGCTGGTACACAGCGATGCGATTAGTAAGATTCATGAACCGAAGGATGAGAAAGAGTTAAAGGCTGCGATACGGACACTCAAATACGAGGAGTTTCTTCGTTTTCAATGTGTGATGCAGGCAGTTCAAAAGACAAGCTACAATACCGCTGTTAAGACACCGAAGGTATTTGATGATACCCGGATTCATGAGTGGATGGATTCATTTAAATATGAATTAACACCGGATCAGAAAACAGCTGTTGAAGAGATTCTCAAAGATATGCACAGCGATAAAATTATGTTCCGCTTAGTGCAGGGGGATGTAGGATGCGGTAAGACGGTAGTTGCGATGGCTGCCTTATATGCCTGCCGCTTAGCAGGTATGCAGGCAGCGCTTCTAGCTCCTACTGAAATTCTGGCCCGCCAACATTATCACAATTTGATCGAGCAGGGAATGGATGCCACCTTATATGTCTCGGCATTAAGCACAAAAGAAAAACAGGAAATACTGGAAGGTATGGCCAATGATGAAATTTCCATCGTGGTGGGAACCCATGCCTTGTTCCAGGAGAAAGTACAGTTTGCGAATTTAGGCTTGGTGGTTGCCGATGAACAGCAGCGCTTCGGTGTCCGACAGAGAAGGGCTTTACTCGAGAAGGGAAAGAATGTCGATTTTTTGATGATGTCGGCAACACCGATCCCGAGAACCTATGCTCACTTCTTATTTGGGGATATGTCGATTTCCAATATTAAGACCATGCCTCCGGGAAGAGAGCCGGTATGGACAAAATATGTTCCGGGCTCTTCCATGGGACCGATCCTTGCGGATGTGTTAAAAGGTATAGATGAAGGCAGGCAGTGTTATGTGGTATGTCCTGCCATTGAAGATAATGATCAAACCAATATCCGGAGTGTGACATCGATCTATGAGGGAATGAAAAAGACCTTCAAGGATAAGGTATCGGTAGGACTTCTGCACGGAAAGATGACAAGCGAGCAGAAAGAAGCCGTTATGGAGAAATTCGCAAACCACGAGTTTGATATCCTGGTGAGTACCACCGTTGTCGAGGTTGGAATCGATGTACCCAATGCCACGATGATGGTCATCTATGATGCACACCGGTTTGGCTTATCGACAATCCATCAGCTAAGAGGAAGAGCTGCCCGAGGTAAGGTACAGGGCAAGTGCTGGCTTTTAAGTCCGACCAAGGAGGAAGATGCCGTTAAGCGTTTAAAGATGTTGGAGGAGTTGAAGGATGGCTTTTCCATCACGGAATATGATTTACAGCTAAGAGGACCCGGCGATATTCTCGGTGTTCGGCAAAGCGGACTTCCGGGATTTGTGTTGGGCGACTTTGCGAAAGATCAGGCCATGATGGAAGTATGTATCCAGGATGCCAGAGAGATCCTGGAGTTACAGGAAGATACAGAGATTCTGGCATATACAAAAAATGCGGTGGAAAAGGCACAGTACTTTGATTAAAATAGGGAATATGAATATAGATAAAGAGAAGATTAAAAATAAATTATTCTATTTTGTGTGTTTAGGATCGATGACCTTCTTTCTGGTCTTTGTGGCGGATTTCTTTTTCTTAAGAGAAGCCAATATCGATGTCACATCGAGTGTTCAGATTCGCTACACGGGAGTAAACGGAAATGCCACCGCTGAGGTCATGGAAACGGCCGGTGATATCAATCAAAGAACCCAGGCATTACTCGATACGGTGACATATACTGTTGAACCAAACACCAGCTTATCCAATGGGAATATTATTCTTGTTACGGCAACTTATGATGAAAAGATTGCGGCACAATATCACTATAATGTGATCAATGCGAAAAAGGAGATCTTAGTTGAAGGCTTAAGTAACAGGTATCCAAATATTGCCGCCATTGATTCGGAATATATGGAAGCGATGCAGATGGCAGCTGATCGTTATGTCGACAACAACAGGGAGAATATCTTTAACTTAGAGTATGATCAATATGATGTCGGTGATTGGGAAGTTCAGGATGCGATCTGTGTATACAGTGCATTTATGTCTTCCACCAATTCGCCGTCTGCGGATCGTATGATGTATATTTATCAGCTGGATTATTTCAATGAGGATAATGTGGTTGAAGAAGAAACAGAAGACAGTACCGATGAGCAGACTGCTGGGGAAGAACCAACTGAAGAAAATACAGAAGAAGTTGCTGCCGGGGACCAATCGAATCCGGAAGAGACCCCAGAAGAAGCTGAACCATCTTTATTGACGGTTTACTATCTTGTGATTGTACCGAATGTGAATGACTCCAATACCGTAGATGCACAGAATACGTTTGGAGAAAAAGTTTACTTTACAGAATCAGAACGAGCCGAGCTGAATTTTGAAGCATATGTGAATCGTGTATTTGGTCGTACCTATACCATCGAGAAAGTTGTGACAGAACAGCCTGAAGAGCAGGAAGAACAAGAGCCTGAATCCGAGTGAGTATAACTAAACGGCCTTAAAAGAAATCATTATTTGAATAAAATTAATCTAAAATTCAACAAGCGATATAGACATGAGTCTATATCGTATTTTTTGTGCTGTGAATGAATAATGACTTAGAAATACAAAATACATATGTTTATAGATTACAAAATGACATATCCTTGTTATATCAATGTTATTTGATTTGATACATATTACAGGATAAAATAAGGGTGTAAGGTAGATGAACAAGTCTGTCATTGTGAAGGGAGGAATGGACATGGCAACTTGCAGTATTTTTGATGACATTACAATTAATAATCCGGATTTTGTGGACTTTTATATAGAAGGTATGGAGGCTTACGAAAAGGCACCGTTTAAACCTAGAACTGAGGATCAAAAGTCCGCAATGCTAACAGATCATAATGAGATTCGGCGGATCCTTGAATTGTGCCTTGAAACCAACCGCAATCAACATTCTGGATAGCATAGAAGAAATTGGATTAGATAGGACAAAAGAAATTCTTGCCGGTTTTTCTACAAGAGGATCATATAGAGATAATCCTCTGAATGAGGATATCGAAGACTTTCTAAAAAATAACGCTATTCAATTCGCAAAAGAAAAGAAATCTATCACATATTTGGTTCTTGATATGGAGGCGTTTTTATTGTTGGGGTATTTTACCTTTACTCATAAAGTTATAAAGATTCCCTCATCAGTTTTAAGCAATACGAAAAAGAAACGTGTAGAGCGATATGCCAAGTTTGATAAAGCGTTGAATGCATATCCTGTATCTGCATTTTTGATTGCTCAATTTGGAAAAAACTATGCCTTGAACGAAGAGAATAGAATTAGTGGAAATGATTTAATGAAACTTGTTAACAGGGAGTTATATGAGGTTCAATATCGAATCGGTGGTGGATTGAAGTTTTTGGAGTGCGAGCCGGATGTTAAACTTATTAAATTTTATCAAAATCAAAATTTCGTTCCATTTGATAATCGAGTAAGCGAAAAAGATGGGAAAGAATATGTTCAGCTAATGAAATTCTTATAGTATCCAATCCACTCAATGAAATAAAAGATGAACCGTACGGTTATTAAAATCAAAATAATACGGTATAGATGCGATGTGAGTCTATATCGTATTTTTTGCTTTGTGAATGAATAATGATTTAAAAAAAATCAGAATACATATGTTTATGGATGACAGATATATTAATATGACATATCCTTGTTATATCAATGCTATTTGATTTGATACAAAAGTCATTGTAAAATAAGGGTGTAAGATAGATGAATATGTCTGTCAGTTTGAAGAAGGGAGGAATGGGCATGGCAACTTGCAGCCTTTTTGATACCATCGTAATTAACGATCCAAAGTTTGTGGATTTCTACATAGAAGGTATGGAGGCTTATGAAAAGGCGCCGTTTAAACCTAGAACAGAGGATCAAAAGTCCGGTTGTATTACAGATCCTGAAGAAATTCGGCGGGTCATTGAATTGTGCCTGGCAAATAAAGGCGATTAATATCCTGGACAGTATCGAGGAAAGCGGGTTAGATAAAACAAACGCAGCTTTAGCTAAATTTTCTACGAAACGATCAGATTCAGAACAATCTCTTAATGCAGATATTGAACGATTTCTAAAGAACAATGCGATTCAATTTGCAAGGGAAAAGAAATCAATTACCTATTTGGTTTTAGACTTGAAAAAAGGTAATCTGCTTGGATATTTCACGCTGGCCCACAAAGTTATTAATATTCCTTCATCCATTTTAAGCAAAACCAAAAAGAGACGTATAGAGCGATATACCAAGTTTGATCATGTATTGAATGCATATCCTGTATCTGCATTTTTGATTGCTCAATTTGGAAAAAACTATTCTTTGGGTGAAGAACAGCGAATTCGTGGAAATGATTTAATGAAGCTCGCCGATAAGGAGTTATATGAGGTTCAATATCGAATCGGCGGTGGATTGAAGTTTCTTGATTGTGAACCGGATATTAAATTGATTGAGTTTTATCAGCAGCATTTCACACCATTTGGTAGAAGAAGTAGTGAAAAAGATGGGAAAGAATATGTTCAACTAATGAAATTTTTATAAAACACAGCCAATTAAAATTCAATAAGCGATACGGTATAGATGTGAGTCTATATCGTATTTTTTCATGTTATACATCTTATTTGGATTCATTTGAATCGGTGCGCATTATCCAACAGCGAAGATTCTGTATCTGAGTGATATAGGTTTTTTATGGATACATTGCGCACTCAGTAATATTTTACATCTTCGTACTTTGCGCGTTCGGGAATATTAAACGAAACAATACGTTGCGTACTCAGGGATATTCGAGTATAATATATCCTGCGTACTGAGGGGTGTTGTTATGGAGATAAAACGAAAAATATATCAACAGCTTTTAAATTGGAAAGTGGATGCCCATGGAACGAGAGCTTTGTTAATAGAGGGAGCAAGACGTGTAGGGAAATCAACAATAGCCGAAAAGTTTGCACAAGAACAATACAAATCATATATCATCATCGACTTTAATATTGTTTCAAAGGCGGTAAGAGATAATTTTGATAACCTAAATCATTTAGACATCTTTTTTCAGAACTTAAGTCTAGAATATAATACCAGGCTTTACCGAAGAGATTCTCTCATCGTTTTTGATGAAATTCAAAAGTTTCCAAAAGCCAGGGAAGCTATAAAATATCTTGTGGCGGATGGCCGATATGATTACATAGAAACCGGTTCATTAATATCGATCAAAGAGAATGTGACAGATATTACGATTCCTTCTGAGGAAAGACAGATAAAAATGTATCCTGTTGATTTTGAGGAATTTCTATGGGCTATGGATGAAGAGCT
This sequence comes from Faecalicoccus sp., assembly GCA_017941505.1. Next base: position 14,460 of record JAGAWH010000178.1, read on the forward strand.
GCTGGCTGAATATATTGTTAAATGTTGTCGTGAGGGTATAGCGCTGGAGCAGAAACTTCATGCAAGGGCGATGAGATTATTTCGTGAGTATATGCTTGTAGGAGGGATGCCTCAAAGTATTGTTGCTTATATTGAAAATGACCGTGACTTTTATGCCAGCGATGTTCAAAAGCGGGATATTTTAAACTTATACCGAGATGATATACGGAAAGCATCCAGAAGATATAATTCTAAAGTATCGGCATTATTTGAAAATGTTCCAGGTTATCTTTCTACACATGAAAAGAAGGTTGTCTTGAGTGCTGTAGATGCGAATGGAAAGTATTCTCAATATGATGAACCATTGTTTTGGCTGGGTGACTCAATGATTTGTAATCTGTGTTATAAATGCAATGATCCAAATGTGGGCTTTTCACTCACCAAAAATGATTCAGCAGTAAAATGTTATATGGGTGATACAGGACTTTTGGTTAGTTTAGCTTTTAGCGAAAATGAAATATCTGATCAACAATTATATAAAGCTATTATGAATGGCAAGCTTTCTCTGAATGAAGGTATGCTGTATGAAAACGTAATTGCCCAAATGATTACTGCCACAGGAAGAAAATTGTATTTCTATACACGATATAGTAGTGAAAAACATCGTAATGACATAGAGATTGACTTTTTGATATCTAATGAAAGTAAAACAAGTTTTAAGATTTTTCCGATTGAAGTAAAGTCTTCTAAGAATTATTCTACAACTTCATTGAATGAATTCAGAAAATTGTATACGAAGAGGATTGCTAAATCATATATCGTTCATCCTAAAAGCTATATGCAGGAAGAAAGTTTAACTAAAATACCTCCTTATATGTTTTTTTGTTTATTTTCAAGGTGATGTTTTACGGCGTAAAAAACGGAGAACTGGTTGTGTCGGTTCTCCGGTCTTTGTTTATAGGTTTTTATTTTTATCGTAGATGACTTTTAATCCCTTAAAGATTAAGTTTGGATCATAGATATCAATCTGGCGGGAATAGTCGCATACGACACGTCCTAAGCCGCCGGTTGCGACAACTTTGAAATCTCTTCCTAATTCTTTTTTGAATTGGGAGATGGTATATTCTACACCACCTAAATATTGATAGAAGATACCTGCCTGCATTTCGGTCTTGGTGTTCTTTGCCTTGATTGTGATCGGATGTTTGATTTCAATTTCCGGAAGTTGGGCAGTCTGTGTCCACAGAGCGTTGGCTCCGGTTTCAATACCTACCGAAATAGCACCGCACGTAAAGCGGCCTTTTTCGTCGATAAAGTCATAGGTGGTTGCGGTTCCGAAATCTACCACAAGAACCGGACCGCCGTATTCATGGAAGGCACCGGCTGCATCGGCAATACGGTCAGAACCCACGCTTTTTGGATTTTCAAGCTGAATGCTGATACCACTTTTTACGCCCGGACCGACGACGATTGGATCGATACCGATGAATTTAATAATTCCGTTACGGAAGGAGTGCATGACCTTTGGTACAACGCTGGATACGATGACATCGTCGATGTTGTCTCTGTGTACGTTGGAGTTATCTAAAAAGGTCTTCAACATAAATCCATATTCGTCACTGGTTCTTCGAACCTTTGTGGTTAAGCGGTAATTACCGATTAATTTATCTTCATCAAAAATACCGATGGTAATATTTGTGTTTCCGATATCAATTACTACTAACATGTCTGATCCTCAATTTCTTTCATTGTTTTAAGAATTATAACACCAAGTTCTTCTTTTGTGCATTTTGGCAGGTGTGAAAGAGAATCTTTTTTTACCAAAGTTACGACATTGGTGTCGGTTCCAAATCCTGCTCCTTCGGTGTTGAGATTATTTCCAATCAACATGTCACAGTTTTTCTTTTTTAATTTCTCGGATGCGTTTTTATCCAAATCCTGGGTTTCCATCGCAAAGCCGCATACGATTTGATTGTCGCGCTTTCTTTCACCGATGGTTGCCAGAATGTCCGGGTTACGAACTAAAGTGATTGTTAAATCATCACCGGATTTTTTGATCTTCTGATCAGCAACTTCAGCCGGACGGTAGTCGGCAATGGCGGCTGCCATAATGATATAGTCAACTTCATCTAAGCGGGAGATGATCGCATCATACATATCTCTTGCCGAGCGGATAGATACCATTTCAGCACCCGATACCGGAGCTAAAGACACCGGACCGGAAACCAGGGTAACCCTTGCTCCCATCTGCACGGCCGCCTTTGCGATCGCATATCCCTGCTTGCCGCTGGAGTGGTTGGTGATATAGCGAACCGGGTCTAAGGCTTCCTGGGTAGGACCGGCAGAGACTAAGACGTGTTTACCTTTTAAAATCTGTTCTTCTTGAAGCGTATCTACAATCAGCTTTTCGATATCTTCAACGGCAGGTAACTTGCCTTTTCCGACGTCGTTACATGCCAAATGACCGGTTACAGGCTCCATAACGATGTAACCTAGCTGTTTTGCACGTTCAATATTGGCTGCAGTGACAGGATTTTCCATCATATGAACATTCATAGCCGGGCAGATGATCTTCTTGCCATGGCAGGCTAAAAATGTGGTGGAGACTAAATCGTCACTGATTCCGTGTACTGCCTTTGCGATAGCGTTGGCAGTTGCCGGAACTAATATCACAAGATCGCACCAATTGGCCAGTGTAATATGAGCAATTGGATCTTCGTTGGTTTCATCAAATAAATCGGTTTCTACTTTATGATGGCACAGAGCTTCAAAGGTGATGGGACTCACAAACTTAGCTGCGCTTTTTGTCATCATAACGCGTACTTCCATATCTTCATGTTTGGTTAAACGGCTTACCAGATCGCACGCCTTATAAGCGGCAATACCTCCGGTTACACCGACAAGAATATGTTTTTTGATCATGAAGAATTCCTCCTTAACGCAAATCAATTATATCTTAAGTGTTTTTTTTACTCAATTGTATTTATCGTCATTGGGATTTTGTTCTAAGATGGAGATGGAGGTGTCAACGATGTCAAATATTACCGACCGTTACGTGATTGATTTAATGGCTTTAAAAGACAGGGTACTGGAGATGGATATTATCGATACTTTACCCTGGGACTATATGACAAGAACAGAACATACCAATGCCTTGATTCATAAATTAAATGATTATTTGAACTTTATCTATGGAGGACAGCTTTACGAACATCATCCAAAAGAGACCTTTGATTCCGTTAAAATACGGCTGATCGGGCAGTATCCTTTCAGTCAATATGCCTTAAATCTGTTTGAAAAGGTAAAGTTACAGATGAAACCGGGGTGTAACTTTGTATGGAACCATGATTTAGAGGCTTCTGACAACTTTGAGGATGGTTTCAGCGATGATTTTGTGCTGGATATGGATAAAGTATATCCAAGGCTTAAAAAGAACTGGGCAAAGGATCCGTTCAAAGAAATTGCCTTATTCAATTACTCAGCACCGGATGGAAAGCTCAATGCACCGATGCTTCGGATATGGGATAGCTATGTTGAATTGTTTATGCAGGACATGGGGGATCAGTTTATTTATCTTGATTATGATAAGCTGCCGGAAGATATTGATGTACACGCATTATCGCAAAGGGCTCATCATAATTTGGTTGAAAACGTGACATACCGCATGGAAGAAAGCAGGGAAAAGGGAATCTACGGAATCTTAGCCGGTGGTGATTTTGAAGCGGAGTCTTTGTGTTTCAATGATATATGGAAAGATTGCAGCGATATAATAGATGGGGATCTTTGTATCGCGGTTCCGACAAAGGATATGGTCCTGTTCACAAAACTGGATGATGCAAAACTGGTTAAGAAGCTATTTAAAATGGCAGAAAGAACATATATAAGAAATGAAAGTGAATCCCCGGAATTGTTGTTTTCAATTGATGTTTTTGAATATCACAGGGATACAAAAGAATTAACGATAACGGATAAACAATTCATGAAAAAGGAATTGAGATTTAGTTAGAGAGAAAAGGCAGCCACCACTTTGTGACTGCCTGTTTTAAATAAACATGACCATATAGTGCGGCAGGGTGAGCTTCCCATCTGAAAAACCAGTGTTACCATTGACCAATTTATATGCGATTTCCGGGGTGTAATCTTCAATGAAGCCATTCAAAGATACAGTGGAAGTGTTTCCTGCTTTTACTTCAATAGGAATAACCTGCCCGTTCTTTTCGATGATGAATTCTAATTCACGGTTGTCATTCGGTTTATAGTAATACAGTTTATATCCATTTTTTACTAAAGCTTCACTGATTACATTTTCATAGATGCCGCCCTTAGCGTTTCCTTTTAGAGTGTTATTTAATAAAGCTCTTTTTGTTTCAAAACCATAGACAGCACACAATAAACCGGTATCATTGAAATACAGTTTGAATTGGTTTTCATACGCATTCGCCATTAAAGGGATGTAGGCTTCATGAACATTATATGAAGCGTTCACAAGAGAAGAATCGATCAGCCCGGTAATGCTGTTGCCATATTTTTTTGAAGTCTGTCCTTTTTCTACGTTGCTGAATTGAAATTTTTTCAATTCCTTTGCCAATTGTTTCGGAATCGCATCATAACATCTTTTGACTTTAACTTTGTTGGCTCCTTTTGCGTGTTTTGAAATATCGAAATTATAGTCTTCAAGAATTCGGTTTTGAATTCTGGCAGCCATGTTAAAATCATGGTTTTCTACAAAGTTATTAACAACTTCCGGCATTCCTCCAATAACCATATATTCGCGGAACAATTCTTCATACATATTATTCAATTCTTCCGGAACCTTTTTTCTCTGATCAAAGTATTCTTTCAATATTTCTATGGCATTTTGATAACCGTTTGCCCAAAGATATTCTTCAAAATCTAAAGAATACATTGTAATAAAATCTTCATACCCGGTAGGAACCGACTCCGGTTCTTCGACATCAGGGTCAGCGTCTTCTCCATAGGTAAGATCTAAAAGAGAACCGGAAGTAATCACATCGAACCTTCCGTCTTCGGCTAAAAATTTAATAGCTGTTCTTGCACTCCCGCAGGCTTGTATCTCATCTAGAAAAATCAGAGTATTGTTCTCGATTAATTGTATATCTTGAATTTGAGCGGTTAATCTTTTGTATATATTATCAGCTGTCAAATCACCGGAGAAAACGGCTTTTAATTCTTTCTGCCTTAGAAAGTTGATCTCGATGAAAGAAGCGTATTCTTTTTTTCCAAACTCACGAATGATAAACGTTTTGCCTACCTGTCTTGCTCCTTTGACCATAAGACAGGAATTTTTATGTGTAGTTTTCCAATTCAACAAGACATTATATATTTTTCTTTTTAACATAATATTTCACCTGTTTCTATTGTATCACGGAAGGAATAAAATCGGATACTCTAAGCGCAAAAAAAGGAATAAAATCGGAAGGTTAAAATGCAGAAAAAGGAATAAAATCGGATACTCAAAACGTAAAAAAAGGAATAAAAACGGGATATCATCATTAACACGAAAAATTTTTGCGTATTTACGCATTTTTATTACGAGTAGTTTTTTATCGATTCACGAGGTCAATAAGGATTCTATATAAAAAAACAGTCACTTTTTCAGTGACTGTCTGATAATTCTAGTCCAGATCTTCGCCGTTTGTTTCAATGACCTTTTTATACCAATAGTAGGAGTCTTTGCAGATACGATTGAGGGTACCGCTGTTTTCTTCCTCTTCACGGTCAATATAGACAAAGCCATAACGTTTTTGATAACCGTTTAGCCAGCTTAATACATCGGTATACGACCATGTACAATAGGCAATGACACGGCATCCATCATCGCAGGCTTTTTTCAATTCTTTAATATGCTCACGAAGATACGCAATGCGGTATGGATCGTGAATCTTTCCGTCCTCTACCTTATCAAAGGCACCTAAGCCGTTTTCTGAGATTAAGATCGGAAGATCATAGCGGGAAGTGATTTCTCTGCAGGCATAGCGAAGTCCCATAGGGTCAATGGTCCAATCCCAATCGGTTGTTGGAAGGTGCTGGTTTTTTGGGTTACGGTACATACCGGCCATACCGGAAATTTCTGTGGTTCCTTTTTCACCGGTCGTATTCATTTTACCCATTCCGTTCACACCGTCGATTGGATTGTATTCTACACTGTTTGTCTGGTAGTAGTTAACACCCATAAAGTCAACCTTGGAAGCAGCTTCCTTTAATATATCCTCATCACCCGGTTCCATATGCGGGGTAAGATTGCGGGAGGCAAGATATGCCGCGGCTGCTCTTGGGTAACGTCCATAGGCATAGACATCCATCCAATAGTAATTCTGTAAGTCATCAAAGTCGAATTTAGCCATCGCGTCTTCCGGTTTGTTGGATACGGCATAGGATGGTCCATAGGCAAAGGATGAGCCTACCTTAGCATCCGGCCATAATTTCTTTAATGCCAATACTGATTTGGCATGTGCCATAAAGGCATGATGGTTTACCTGATAGAAGGTTTTAAAATCTCCTAATTTTCCAGGAGGGTGAGAAGCCATCAACCATCCATGTCCTGTAAAGATATTCTGTTCGTTGATGATGATCCAATGTTTAACACGATCTCCATAGCGCTCAAATAAGGTAGTGGCATAGCGTACAAAGTCATCTACAACCTGACGGTTTTCCCATCCGCCGTATTGGTCCTGTAATGCCTGCGGCAGATCCCAATGGTATACAGTGATAAATGGAGTGATATTGTTGGCGATGCATTCGTTGATTAAATTATCATAAAACTCCAATCCTTTTTCGTTGACTTCACCATTACCGTCCGGATAGATTCTTGTCCATGCCACAGAAAAGCGGTAGGCTTTTAAACCCATTTCTTTCATCAGGCGGACATCTTCTTTATAGCGGTGGTAATGGTCTACGGCTACATCACCGGTAGTAGCCTTGAAGGTTTTTCCTTCAATGCGTACAAACTTGTCCCAGACAGATACTCCTTTTCCGTCTTCGTTCCATGCTCCTTCTACCTGATAGGCAGCCGAAGCAGCTCCCCAATAGAAATCCTTTGGGAATCCATTTGATTTTTCAAAGTACATGATGTTCTCCTTTTTTCTTTGATTATAACATCTAAGCGGTAGAAATATTGAAAGTGCGTAAGTGAAAGTGTTTCATTCATCAAGCATGTTATTGATATCAACAATCCAGCTATCATTATCTGATTCAAGATAGATTGCAAGCTGATCAAAATTACTGCTGTTTTTCTCGTTGTCGTTAATCGATTTCAAGCAGACTCTTTTTTTCATCAGCATATAGTTTTCTGATGTAATAAACTGCATTACCCTTTTAATTTGTTCCTTTTTGGCACGATAGTGTTCTACTCCTGTGAATTGTTCTATGACAGGGGCATTGATCTTTTTGGCGGGTGATTTTAAATCAATATCTGCCCAATGTTTGACGATAACATCCATTGTGCAGGGATTTCCAAAAATAATGACCCTTTCCGCTGCATTATCTACACCGTGGAATTCATTGATTTTGTGCTTGATATCAATATATTGTTCATATGGCTTACGGTCGGTATCACAGAATATGAGAACAATATCACTTGAGCCGTTTTGGAATTTGTCCTGATAGCGTGCAGGGATATTACCGTTTCCTTTTGCGTTAATTAGCTCAATATCGTAATGATCATCCCAGACACCAAGTGAGTTCAGTTTGCCTAAATAATAAAACTCTTCATTTCCTTCGCAAATGATGCACACCTTAGTCTTTGCAGCAAAAGAAGGAAGTCTTCTAACTATCGTCTTCCTCCTTTCGTTTATTACCTTTGATATCCAGTAATGTATTGATGAGTTCCGGATCAGGGAGTGCTCCTAATATTCCTTTCCTGTATTTTTCCATGATGTCGGTTGTATCCCTTACTCCTTTTTCTGCGGTGAAATCTGCCAGGGAGTATACATATACTCCGCTTTCATCCTTATGAACAAACCAAATCTGCTCTTTGCGAAAGATACGTTTACAATCCATTAAATTAATATCATGGACAGTACAAATTAGCTGTGCATTTGTATTTAATTCATTGTTGAACATCGATACAATAGCTCTTGTTAACTTGAAGTGGATACTGCTGTCAAGCTCATCAACAACTAAAATACGTCCCTTTTCGAGAGCTTCTATGATATAACTGGCAAGGGCGGCAATCTTTTTTGTTCCGGTAGAATCAAAAAGTATACTTGGTACAGCAATTCCTTTATATACAGATACAAGACGAATTTGGTCAAGCAACTGATCGGGAAGGTTTAGGACTGCTTCTTCAGCTTTATCATCGGCCTCTATGTTTAATTGTAAATTTTCAAGGTCTCCGTATTTGTAATCATCCAAATAAAGATCGGCATTTTTAATAAACGCAACTACTTTTTCTTGAATGGCATCTTTATTTTTTAGAAGCTCAATGGTTTTTTTCATCGGAATGTTGTTCATGTTGATGACATCAATGCTTGAAGCAAAGGAAATCAGAAGCCGCTTGAGTTGATCCAACCGCTCAAACTTTTTGGTATCTACGGTATAAACTAAAAGATTGTTGCCGGCGAAAATTGACATCATTGTCTGCAGATTTGGATCTAAACAATAATATTGTCCGTTTTGGTCATCTTTTAATACCCAAATTTCTTCTTTTTCATTGCCGTATTTGTCTTTATAAATCTGCGCAAATCGTTCATATATATATTCCCGTGTCTCGGAGTCATATTTTACATCGTATGAATATTCGCTGCCGGAAGATAAAAAGGTTACCCCCAATTCACAAATTGAATTTTGAGAAAACATGTTTGGCATGATATCGACATCTTCGCCCAGAAGTATTTGTTTAATTGCCCGGATACATTTAACAAGACATGTCTTGCCGGCGTTGTTGGGACCATATATGCCTGCAACTTTAAGCACATTAAAGTTATTCTCTTTATGAACGTTTGACGCAAATTTTTTATTTCGCATATCTGCTTTCATAGAAAAGATGATTTCATCTTGAAAGGCGAAACAATTCTTTACTCTTATTTCGATAATCATAAGCGGTCCTCCATATATATCTTTAGTTTGTAATCATATTATATAGCTCTATATATTTTTTATGCAATAAAAATGCATAAAAAATATATATTTAGAGATTTGGAATTAAATAAGTATTACATTGAGGCAATGTAAAAAGCACAGTATCCACTTCATTTAAGTAGAACTGCGCCTGCGGGCATTTCATTTTTTTCACTCGATTCCATATTCATGCTTGATTTGATTTAATCGATTCCAATCTTCTTGCAAACGCTGTTTAGGGAGTGATTCGTTTTGGGTATTGATTGTGAGATTTTCGATTAAGCTTCCCAATTTGTCATTTCCGGTTCGTTTCATTTCCCAGCGCTTTGCTTTACCGGTTAGATGAATGCGATTTTGTATTGTTTTGGAGGGTACAGAAAGTAAATCTTTCGCCTGTTTGTCTGAAATGATTCCTTCTTCATATAGTCGCAGGGTCATCGCTTTATAAGGAATGGCAAAAATATCCATAAGAGATAATATGTTTTCAAAAGAACTAAAATCATTATTTACTCGGAATATACGGATTTGCTGGAGTAAGTCATTGCTTGGAACCAGCAGCAAGCCTGCAAACGCGTTTGCTTCCATTTCTTCTAACTCGAGAGTGCCTTGATCTATCGTGGCTGCCTCCAGTATCGAGCCGGAGACGGTTAAATCAGAATTGTTATCATTCAGATAGCAGTGAATATGATACAACTCATGTGCAGCGGCAAAAATTTGTTTTGATAAAGGTAACGATGTATTGACTGCTACAAAAATGCGTCCTTTTCGAATAAATGTGCAAGCGCACAATTCGTCATCTTCCATAGGAAAGCGGATCCATTCCAAAGTCAACCCTTTTATTTCTACATAGTTTTCTATGATAGAAAAGATATCATCTTGAATAATATTAGGACCGATAAATAGGCTGGAAAATCCAGCTGCTTCCTGCCGTATTTTTTCGAATCGCTGCGGATCCTTTTGAAAAAGTATTCTATCTGTTAAAGTAGTCATAGTTACATCTCCCATGTTTTCGACATTTCTTTGGCATTTTCTTTTACATCAGCATGAAAAATAATCATATCTGCCAATTCGTCAATGGTTTGAAGTGCTTTACGGGCGGTATCCGAATTTACTTTACCCATAAATGCACGAATAACATTAATTTCATCAGTTTCGATATTTTCTTTCACGAGTTCATCTACGGATACGTTAAAAAACTTTGAGATTAATTTTAGTTCTGATACATTGATTAACCGGCTTCCGTTAAGCATTTTGCTCATTGTTTGTTTAGAGACACCGATTGCATCGGCCAGTTCAAATTGTTTGATTGTATTTTTTTTCATTAGGTTTAGGATATTATGAACAACGATTTCATTAATGTCTGCCATGTTTTTTACCTCCACCAAAGTGCTACTTAAATTATACGAATCTCGACCAAATAAGTCAATAAAACGGAAACATTTAATAAATAACATGACTTTATTATATGCAAAAAGTATCTATAATAGAAACATACAAATAATTATAGATTTTCTTGAATCCATTAGATAAAAACAAAACTAAAAAACCAATCATTCTTTATGTGTGCGTTTTGTGTGATATAAGCTATATTATATTTAAGATGTAAAACAAATACGAAAGGACAGAGATCTATGGAAAATCAAGTTAGTAAAAGAGATCGGTTTTACAAGACCGGTTTTGGTGGAGTTGTATATGTATTATTGATTGGTATCATCGCGTTTGCGATGACAATAGTCGGTCAGCTGATCGGTATTATTCCGGAAGGCTTTCTAAGAGGACTTGCCGTTGCAGCCTACAATGCAGGAAATGAACTGTGGGGAGATATATGGACAACGGCAGCACTTTATGGAATGACAATCGGTGAATGGATTGCCTTTCTGATGTTAGTGCTGATTCCGAAAAGAAATCGCTACTTGATCAAGCAGATGTATCCGGGAAAAGGGAATACCTTACCTATGTTAGTGTTTGGCCTTCTGTTAGGATTTTTGATGAACTTTAGCTGTGCAGCTGCAGCTATGCTCCATAATGATATTAAATTATCATTTGCCGGATTCAATATCATACCGTTTTTGATGTTATTGCTGCTGGTATTTGTGCAGTCTTCGGCAGAGGAAGCATTCTGTCGGTGTTATATGTATCAAAAATACTTGGCACGCTATCCGCAAAAATGGGTTGCAGCAATCTTAAATGCAGCCGTATTTGCAGCTTTGCATTTAATGAATCCGGGACTAACGGTATATTCGATGTTGAATATCTTCCTAAGTGGAGTAGTATTCAGTTTAATGGTTATGTATATGGACAGCATCTGGTGTGCGATGGCATGCCACTGTGGATGGAACTTCACCCAGAATATCTTATTGGGTTTACCAAACAGCGGTATCGTAGTTCCGTATTCCATCTTCCGCTTGGATGCAGCAACCGCAAAAGACAGCTTTGCCTACAGTACTTCGTTTGGAATTGAAGGTGCCCTTATGGCAGCTATTGTACAGATTGTTGTGATTGTGGCTATTGTCTGGTATTACGAAAGAAAGAAAAAGACAGCGTAAAGATTAGATTAGCAGTTAAGCGATATGCTTAACTGCTTTTTTTGTGTGTCGGGCATGGCACATCTCTAGTTGGTGAAAGTCCAACCGCAGGTAGTTACCGCCAAGCGTAGTGAACCCCAAGTGGAAGACAGTGATGTCCAGATGAAGGAAGGGGCTAGCAAAACTTCCGAGCCTA
>JAGAWH010000179.1 GCA_017941505.1 Faecalicoccus sp.
GATGTAAGCCATCGACCGGAATAAATAATCCCGGCCCGAAGTTAATTATTCTTACAACCTTACTTTTACATTTAAGATTTGTATTTCTGATGATTTATAGGAACATTTAGTATTTATTCCACAAATACTTTACACTAAGAAACCGAAAGAGTAATACCCCTTCGGTTACTAATACGTCAATTTAATGCTCGGCGTCGTAATAAACTGATGTTTTTACTTTATCGGCATGTTCTTTGCCACATAATTTTTCAATGACAGCCCACGCAAATTCAATACTTGCAGCAGCGCTGATACCGGTAACTAAATTTCCATCCGTTACAGCATAGGCATATACATATTCACCGCCAAAATCCTCATCCAAGTCTTTAAAGCAGGTATATCTCTTTCCTTTCAAGAGACCTTCCTGGCCTAAGATTGTCGGTGCTGCACAAATTGCCGCAATAATCTTATGATCGGCAAATTCATGAACCTGATCTAAAAATGCCTGATTATGACGAATCGTTTTATGATGCGGTCCACCCGGAATCAACAAACAGTCAGCTTTTGTAAAGTCATACGTATCAAATGGACATGTCGGGCTGTAAGTTACTCCAAAACGTCCGGTAGCACTTTCACCTGCCATTGATACAATATCAACATCCAATCCTGCTCTTCTAAGTAGTGCGATAGAGCCCATTGCTTCTAATTCTTCAAAACCATTATCCATTACAACCGCAACTCTCATTTTTAATTACCTCTCTTTCTGAAAGTATACAATGCTTAAAATATCTACGCAAATCTTAACTAAATTGTACTATAATGAAATCAGAAATGTACTTACAAAGGAGATTAAAACTATGAAATCAAATAATTCTTCCCAGGATCGGGGAATGTCCCTCTTATTTGTGCTGATTGGAATTCTGTTATGCGTATTGAATGTCAGTCTTCTCACCATGTTAGCACGAATTATCGGTATCGCCGGAGCTGCGATCGGTGCATTTATGATTTACACATTCTTCGCAAAAGCCAAATCCGATAACAGTTCTTTATTCTATGGGGTTCCGTTATTTATCGCAGGCGCTCTTTTGATTCTCTCCCCTGAAAGCATCATTGCGGTATTACCGGTACTTGCAGGTATTGCCCTAACGCTTTTCGGTGTTGTTCAATTAAAGAGATCCTTTGTCTTAAAAGACAACGGCTTTCCAAGATGGAACTTAGGTTTGATTGGATCTATTTTAATGATGGTCTTTGGCGCAATCTTGTTTTTACAGCCAATCCAGGCTTTATCCTTTATCATGCAGCTGATTGGTGCCGGATTCATCATTGCCGGAATCTTCCTGTTTATCAGTTCCGCTTTGATCAACAGATACGATAGACCTCAGGGGCAGTAATTCCAGATGATGGAATACTCCATTCTCTGAATTCTTATATTTCGTGATGTATTGCACAGCCTTCTTTACATGAGGCTGTGCATTTTTCATGGCGATTCCTACCTTAGAGGCTAGAAGTAACGGAAGATCATTGCCACTGTCCCCAAAGGCAAGCACATTATCTAATGTATAATTATGTTTACGAACAATCCATTCGACTGCTTCCTTTTTCCCAACCTGCTTTACAACCAATTCCGTTGACCTGTCATCGACCGGATAGAAGCGATAATTAGGATATCTGTTAAGGATATCTTTTTCAAATCGGGCAATATCCCCTTTTCTTCCTACGAAACAAACCTTGTCATATAAATTGCTCTTGGTTTTAATTTTAGTTCGAATTTCCGTTAATACTAACGGTGCTAATTTATGATGAACAGGATTACGATAGATTTTTTTCAAAATCGCCTGTCCTTTTTTTAATATTTTCGGAAGGAACATTACATAATGTTGGTCTTCCCAGAAATAAGAAACAAGATGATATCGTTTTGCGATCTCAATGATATCTTTAACTTCCTTTGATGGAATACGGGGGAACATCCTTGTTCTGTTATCATAGAAATCATGCACCTCTAAACCATTGGCACAGGCCACAAAGCCTTTATATTCCCTAAGCATTAAATCCTTAATAATCTCATCGAGTTCGCTGAAAAAGCGTCCGGTTGCGATTCCGACAATATACCCTTTTTTTTGGTATTCAATAATCTTTTCTTTTACAGAAGGAGTAATCTGTTTTCCATAATGAAAAAGCGTTCCATCTAAGTCAAATACCAGCACTTTTATATTACTTAAATCCATGATTAACCTCCTTTGTAAAAAGCTGTCCTTAAAGACAGCTGTTATTTTTGTGCAAACATTGGTGTAGAAAGATATCTTTCACCGGTATCCGGTAATAGTACAACAATTGTCTTTCCTTTATTTTCTTTGCGGGATGCCACCTGAATTGCAGCATATAAAGCAGCTCCGGAAGAAATACCTACTAACATTCCTTCCTTCCCGGCAAGAAGACGTCCGATTTCATAAGCTTGGTCATCGGTTACGGTAATGACTTCATCGTATACTTTTGTGTCAAGAATTTCCGGTACAAAGCCGGCACCGATTCCCTGCAGACCATGAGGTCCTCCATGCCCTTCACTTAATACCGGTGAGCCTGCTGGCTCAACTGCTACTACTTTTACTTCCGGTTTTTTCTCTTTTAAATATCGCCCGGTTCCGGTAATCGTTCCACCTGTGCCTACACCGGCTACAAAGAAATCAACAGTTCCATTGGAATCTTCCCAGATTTCCGGACCGGTTGTATCATAATGTGCTGCCGGGTTGGATGGATTCACAAACTGTCCGGCAACGATGGAATTATCAATTTCCTTATGCAGCTCTTCTGCCTTATCAATGGCACCCTGCATACCTTTTGCGCCTTCTGTTAATACAACCTGAGCTCCATATGCCTTCAACAATAACTGTCTTTCTACACTCATTGTCTCCGGTAATACCATGATCGCTTTATAGCCTTTGACAGCTGCAACGCACGCAAGACCGATTCCGGTATTGCCGCTTGTCGGTTCAATGATCGTAGCTCCCGGCTTTAATAAACCTTTCTTTTCGGCGTCTTCAATCATTCTAAGTGCTACACGATCTTTGGCACTTCCTGCCGGATTAAAGAATTCAACCTTGGCCACTAATTTGGCCTCTAAGTTATATTCTTTTTCAATATTCTGTAATTCAACCAGCGGTGTTTTTCCGATTAAATCAATCACATTATTATAAATTGTCATAAATATGCCTCTTTTCTTTTAAACGTCTAAACGAATTATAAAACTTCCCTAATTTTCCTGTCAATTTTTGGTATTAATCCTGCTTAGGACATCACCAAGTATTAACGGCCATTGTTTATTTATATGGTTTATTTAGGTTTTTCATCGTAGCACGTATATCAAGAAAAAAAATAGTGCTAATATTTACTATATAGATATCGGTATAGAAACATCATTCTCTAAAAGGAGTTTCACTTGAAATGAGAAAAAACGAATATAAAGCCCTTGAGGAATTTAAATCTCAATACATTGGAATATGGAATCCATCGGAAGGTCATTGGCTGGGGTTAGATTTTGTGTATAAAGGAGAAGAATATCGTTTTAATACAGGATCAATGTATTCTAAAAGCAATACAATTCTTCCAGATGGAAAAGAGGCTATTTTTGGATTATATCGGAAAAATCGTGTACCAAAGCTAAATCAAGATTACGAGCTTCTCGGCGAGTTTGCAAGCATGCAAGATGCCTTGGATAGCCCATGTATCAATGGAATCAAATTCAGTCAGATCATAATGGATGATGAAACAGAACTCGTTGGACAAGATTAGGTACATATAACAATTCTATAAAATATAAACTATTCTGATAAGCGTAACAGCATTTGTGTTCGATATTTCGGAATAGTTTTTTTATCTTCTTAGAAGGATCCGTTTTTCCTGTCAATTTTTGGTATTAATCCAGTTTATAACCTTCGATAGATTATAATTAGAGAGACAAACTTGTTGATAAACTGTAATTCATAATATAATTATTAGAACGAAAGAGGTACATCCTTATGAAAATAATCGATATATTAAAATCCAATGAAATTACGATATCCTTTGAGGTATTCCCTCCTAAAACCGATGATAAATATGCGATGGTCGAAGAAGCAGCTGCCAGCATTGCCTCTTTGCATCCTCATTTTATGAGTGTGACCTATGGTGCAGGAGGCGGTACTTCCAAAAACACCGGAAATATTGCCGCTGATATCCAAAACCAGTTTAATGTACCGATGTTGGCGCATTTAACCTGTGTATCTTCTACTAAGGAAGATGTAATACGAGTATTAAAAGAATATGAGGATAAAGGTATCAAAAATATAATGGCTCTTCGCGGTGATATTCCCAAAGGCGGACGTATCTGCCATGAATATAATCATGCGATTGAACTGGTAAAAGATATTAAATCCATTGATCCGGACATCTGTATCGGAGGAGCCTGTTATCCGGAAGGCCATGTTGAATGCGATAGAGCTTCAAAGGACCTTCAATATCTAAAAGAAAAAGTGGATGCGGGTATGGACTTTCTCACAACACAGATGATCTTTGATAACTCCACTTTATATAATTTCCTATATCGTGCCCGCAATATCGGTATCGATGTACCGATTCTTGCCGGTATTATGCCAATCACCAAACCAATCCAGGTAAAGCGCAGCATTGAAATATCCGGAGCAACCATTCCGCATTCTTTTAGGATGATGGTTGACCGGTTTGGAGACAATGAAGAAAAAATGGAAAAAGCCGGTATCATCTATGCCTCGGAGCAGATTGTAGACTTAATTTCAAATGGAGTAACCCATATTCATGTCTATTCTATGAATAAACCATCCGTTGCTGCGGGCATCATGAACAATCTGGAAGGTCTGATTCGTTAAAATGATTGAAATCAATCGTAAAGAGGTCTTGAGATATCTTGGATATCAAAAGGTAGAACCCGACAAAATCATGCTCGATATGTTGGAAGACTGTATTGATCAAATCAATAGAGCAGCCCATTTTTCTTACAACATACAAAAATTTGATATTCAATTTCTTTCAAAAGATACAATTCAAATTGAAGAGATGATCATCCATTCAAAAGACCTTTCCAAAAACTTAAATGGATGTCATAGTGCTTACTTATTTGCGGGAACCATCGGTATGGATGTAGATAGATTGATACGAAGAGCAGAAATCACCAATATGGCAAAGGCCATGTGTTATCAGGCTATCGGTGCTGCCTGTATTGAAGCCTATGTAGATAAAATCAATGAAGAAATCATTCAAAATGAAGCTAAACATAACATGTATTGCCGTCCCCGTTTTTCACCGGGATATGGGGATTTCAGTCTAAATCATCAAAGTGATTTTTCCCGCATATTGGATATGCCCAAAACCTGCGGTATCAATTTAACCGATACCCTTTTGATGGTGCCATCTAAATCGGTTACTGCCGTAATCGGTGTTACCAATAAACCGATTCAATACTCATCTAAATGCGAAAGATGTGCAAACTATACGACCTGTGATTTTTCAGAGAAAGGATGTCTATGAAACCTTTAAAAGAACGTTTAGGAAAAGAATGGTTATTTTGTGATGGCGCTGCCGGTACCATTCTTCAGGCAAAAAATCTAAAAGGCGGCGAACTTCCTGAGACATGGAATCTCACCCGTCCGGATGATATTTTGGATTTATATTGCGGATATTTAAATGTTGGCTCCAACATCTTTAATACCAACACCTTTGGAGCGAACAGTTTAAAATTCCCTTTCCAACTCAAAGAAATCGTCGAAGCAGCTATCGATCTTGCCAAAGAGGCAAGAGTTCGCTGTAACAGAGAGGATGCCTATATTGCCTTAGATATCGGTCCTACAGGAAAGCTACTACAGCCTATGGGTGACCTTCCTTTTGAAATGGCGGTAAAGATCTTCAGTGAAACGATCAAGATCGGCGCTGCCAGAGGGGTAGATCTTATCTTAATTGAAACGATGTCAGACTCCTTAGAGACTAAGGCTGCAATTCTGGCCGCAAAAGAAACTTGTGACTTACCGATTTTTGTGACCAATATCTATGATGCCAGAGGAAAATTGTTAACAGGGGGTTCGGTCGAAAGCACGGTTGCGATGTTGGAAGGACTTGGTGTTGATGCCTTAGGTGTCAATTGCGGACTTGGACCGGAACAGATGATTCCGATCGTAAAGAAATTAACCGAAGTGTCATCGATCCCTATTATTGTCAATCCAAATGCCGGACTTCCAAGAACGGAAAACGGCAAAACGATATATGATGTAACCCCGGAACAGTTTGCGGCTACCATGTCGCAGATTGCCGATATGGGTGTGCAGGTTGTCGGCGGATGCTGCGGAACAACTCCGGAGCATATCAGACAATTAATTGATATCGTAAAAAAGAAGGAGTTTAAGCCAAACTCAAAGAAGAACAGAACCTTTGTATCTTCTTATTCGCAAGCCGTAGAAATCGGAGTGAAGCCGGTGATTATCGGCGAGAGAATCAATCCTACCGGTAAAAAGCTGTTTAAACAGGCACTTCGTGATCACAATATTGAATATATTGTGGCTCAGGGATTATCCCAGGAGGATGCCGGTGCGCATATACTCGATGTCAATGTTGGCTTACCGGAAATTGATGAAGTAGAAATGATGGAAACCGTTGTGACACGGCTTCAAAGTGTAACCGGACTTCCGCTTCAAATTGATACCTCCGATATCCATGCGATGGAAAAAGGTATGCGCATCTATAACGGAAAACCAATGATCAATTCCGTGAACGGTAAAAAAGAAAGCATGGATGCCATATTCCCGCTTGTCAAAAAATACGGCGGTGTAGTAGTTGCCCTGCTTCTTGATGAAAATGGTATTCCGGATGATGATGAAGGACGTATTCAAATCGCCAAAAAGATTTATCAAACAGCCGATGAATATGGAATCGATCATAAAGATATCGTCTTTGATGGGCTTGCGATGGCGATCTCATCCAATACGAGTGGCGGTGTTGCCACATTAAATACGATTCGAAGAATTAAGGAAGAACTGCATGGATATTCCATCTTAGGTGTATCCAATATCAGTTTTGGCTTGCCGCATCGTGAAATTATCAATTCTAATTTCTTTACCATGGCCATCTTAAATGGATTAAACTGTGCCATTATCAACCCACAAAATGAGCCGATGATGCGCTCTTATAGAGCTAGTCTGGCCCTTCTCAATATGGATGAACAATGTATGGACTATATTGAAGCGTACGCGGATGTGCCTGCCGATTCCATGCAAAGTGCAAACACGAAATCTAAAAAATCGGAAACATCGAAAGCCGGCTTAAGAGAGAGCGTAGAGCGCGGAATGAGCGAAAGCGCCGTTGAGGCCATGAAAGAGGCCCTGCTTACACGAAATGCACTAGATGTGATCAATGAAGAATTAATTCCTGCTCTGGATGTAGTAGGACAGGGGTTTGAAAAAGGAACCATCTTCTTACCGCAGCTGTTAATGAGCGCAGATGCAGCTAAGGCAGCCTTTGCGGTGGTCAAGGAATCGATGGCCGGCCAGACGCAGAAGCCAAAAGGTAAGATTATTTTGGCAACGGTCAAAGGCGACATCCATGACATCGGTAAAAATATCGTAAAAGTCATGTTGGAGAATTACAGCTATGAAGTCATTGATCTAGGTAAGGATGTACCACCGGAAGTCATCGTCGATACAGCTATCAAAGAAGATATTAAATTGGTTGGTTTATCCGCTTTGATGACTACAACGGTAGTCTCGATGGAAGAGACAATCAAGCTGTTAAAAGAAAAGAAGCCGGATACCTTAACAGTGGTCGGAGGTGCTGTAATGACACAGGAATATGCCGATCAAATCGGAGCGGATGCCTACGCAAAAGATGCCATGGCAACCGTTCGATATGCGGATTCTGTATTTGATAAATAAGACCGGGACAAAATCCCGGTCTTAACTTTATAACAATACACTTGCTCTTTGTTCTATGAGTTGTATCATTTCTGTTTTCAAATCTTCAGAAATATAAGACTGTTCTACAATCGAAACAAATTGTGGCTTATGTTTTAGCAGTTCCTGCATCAGACGCTCAGCAGTCTTTTTTGTGATGTCTAGACGTTCTGCCAACAAAAGGAAATCCTTTTTCCTTATATTCCTCTTTTTCCCGTTAACTGTTAATGCCATTTGCTCGGTATCCTGCGGTACAAGAATGTTGACCGGCAGCAAATCATAAGCTTCAGACAAACCAAATTGCCGACTGCCCGGCAAATCTTCTATTAATGAAAAATTTTTAAAATGCATATCCGAGTTTCCTGTTATGAAGCAAAAGAGCAGCCTATAGTAGAAGTCTGTTAAATCCAATCCATAATTCCTTGAATATTGTTTTATGACCTTCGCACAATTTTCATAAGAACCTCGATATTTATCTTCTGTCATTCTTCCCGATAACTGGCAAAAATCTTCCATGGCATACAATTGCCCGGACTTTCTATCGATTCGCTTCGTAATATAGGCATATTTACCATTCATCCAAACCATCGCATTAGGCACTGTTTTTATCTTAGCCTCTTCTGCCATTTTCATTACCATATATTCAGCTTCCGGTAAGAAATTATATTCATCTGACTGAGGTTTTAATATAAATCTGGCTGGATAATCAACTATTGTCAGTCGTGTTTTATTTTCACTGTTATCCAGTTGAAGAGATAGTTTTTTTTGCACACCGGGTACCGTAAAACCTCTTTGTACGGCAAGGTTAGCCAGCCTTTTTAACTGCTCATCAGATAAGTCAATCTCAGGCAGTGTCTTCGTCCCGAAAAAGGAATGTATGCATTTATCATGCCACATAACATTTTTCTCATATTCGCTTGGATTTTTTATCTCTTTGTTGCAGCATAAACATCTAATCATGATACAGCCTCAATTCTTACATCCCCAATACAATCAAAACATGTTACCAACAACAAACCAAATCGATCTCTTGCATCTATTTTCCAATTTTTTTCTACAATATCAAGTAACCATCCTTCAGGAATCAAACCATCAAAAAAAGGAAACAGAGTATGTGAAACGTATACATCCTTTGTTAAGGGCAATGTTAAACTAACAGGCAGTGCTTCAGCCTGCTCTAAATAATTTTGATCATACTTAAATTCATAACCTTCATCACTCTCTTGGATTATTCCTGCTCTAATACCTTGAACAAACACAATTCCTGCTCTACTCATGAGTTACTCTCCCCGCTTTATCGGACCCGGGACTGCTTCCATTCCAAACATCTTTAAAGCTTGATTCACTTTATCCATTCGAACAGTTTCCTTTCCCTGCTCCAATTCTCTAACAAACCTTAATCCAAGCCCTGATCTTAACGCAAATTCCTCCTGCGTCAGCCCTGCTTTTTTTCTTTCTTTTTTAATAAATTCTGCGATAGTATTCATAAACAAATTATATACCCTATCGGGTATATTTTCAACGTAATTTGCATTATTTATACCCGAAAAGGTATAATTAGTTGTGTTCAGTCATATTTATACCCTATCGGGTGTATTTTAAAACAGCTGTTATGACCCGTAACAATGCGTGTCATAACAGCCGACATCTAAGTATAAAAATCACTTCTTGACGCACTCAAAATAAGAGGCAGTATCCTGCACCTGTACGGCAAATAACAAATGTCCGTTTTCTGCTATTTTAGCAGCTCCGATAAAAATCTTTCCATCGATATCAAGTCCTTCAGGGTCTTCATGTTCTGTCCATGTGAAATCATACTTGTCTCCCATGAAGTCCATGGTTCCTGTTTTATCATTATTGATGACTACCGAAAACTCATCCCAATCACTGCTCGATCCATCATCCAAATATGACTTAATACTTTGCCACTCCCCCACATGTTTATTCTGTGAAGCAGCACATCCACTTAATAAAAGAAGGAACGCCAATAAGGCAGCTAATATTTTTTTCATACTATATTTTTCTCCGTATTCTTAATTGTTTCCGTAATAGTATTGCCATGCATCCGCATAATGTTCTTCACAATACCAGCTGTCATCCCACTCACCACTGGCACTTTGGGCCGTAATATGTCGCAATCCATCTGTTCGGCCACAAATTACACATTGATTTGAAGATGAAGAACCGGAGCCAATACTCATTAATAAATAAGCGGCAATTATCATTCCAACACCGAATAGTGCTGTTTTTTGTTTGCCGCCAAACAATGGCTGACTTTGAAGGCAGCTGACAAAAGATCCGAATCCTATAAAAATCAATATGCATGCCAAGATATCCAGTATCAATCGCATTTTATACATCTCACTTTCTTCATAAATTTTAATGGTACCATTTTTTCTATAATGTAGACGACTATAACTTTCACAGCGTTCATAAATATAAAAAGATTGACTTCATTTTTTTAGTATGTTAACAATAATTTCATCAACATAAATCCTTTATGGTTTTTGGAAAGGAAACAATATGGCAAATAAATTAGAAGAAGTTAGAAAAATCATCAATGAAGTAGACTCCCAAATGGCTGAACTTTTTGTCAAGCGTATGAGAGCTGCTGAAATGGTTTATGAGCATAAAAAAGAATATGGACTTCCGATATTAGATCAAAAAAGAGAAGATATCGTGATTGCGAACAATTCTTCAAAAATCGAAGATGAGGTATTAAAAGGATATTATATCGACTACCTTAAAAATATGATGGCAATATCCAGAGCATACCAATACCGTATGCAAAATGGATTAAAAGTTGCCTACAGCGGCGTGGAAGGCGCTTTTGCCCATATCGCTGCAGGAAGAATCTTCCCTGGAGCCAATCGCATTTCTCATCGTGATTTTAGAGCAGCTTATGATGCCGTGCTAAACGGTGAATGCGATGTAGCGGTATTGCCGATTGAAAACAGCTATGCCGGTGAAGTAGGGCAAACTATTGATTTTCTCTTTTCCGGTACTCTTTTCATCAATGGAATTTATGAATTGGAAATTCATCAAAATCTTCTGGCACATCCGGATGCTTCGATTGAAGATATCAAAAAGGTAACCAGCCACCCGCAGGCCCTTGCCCAATGCCATGACTACATCAAAACGCACGGTTTTGATACCGAAGAATCAAGTAATACGGCCGTAGCTGCCAAGGTCGTTGCCTCATCAAATGATAAAACACTGGCAGCCATCGCCAGCAGGGAAACCGCAAAGATTTATGGATTAAAGGTACTAGAAGCCAACATCAATACCAGCGGTGAAAATACCACACGCTTTGCGGTACTTTCTAAAGTACAGGCTAGCTCCCCATCACTTACCAATACGGTTTTAATGTTTACGGTAAAAAATGAAGCAGGATCTCTTGCCGGTGCCATCAGCATCATCGGAAAATATGGCTACAACATGACTGCACTTCGCAGTCGACCGTTAAGAAAACACTCCTGGCAATATTATTTCTACATCGAAATTGATGGACGCATTGATACCGAAAACGGAAAAAAGATGTTAAATGAATTAGATCAGGTATGTGATAGATTAAAAGTGGCAGGCACTTTTGCCCCTCATACTGAAATATAAAAAAGAAAAATGCGAAATAAGTGTAGTGGCTTATTTCGCATTTATTTCATTTACTTGTTGAATAAATCCTCTGAAGAACCCATATCCCGAATGACAATTTTAGAAGCATCGACTTGATCTTTTTTATTCTGTTCATCCGATCTTGTGGCAAGCTTTCCATCTAACTGTTTACGAACACTTTGAGCTCTTAGATCCGCAATCTTTAAATATGTATCAAAAGCTATCTTGGATTTTTCAGCATTAAAGTATCCTTTTGGATCTTTCTTGATATACGGAACAATCAGATCATATACTCTTTTGGCTTCCTTTTTAAATGCACCGGATTCAATCACATCCATCACTTTTGACATGTCTTTATGATATTCATTTCGGTAATTTTCATCCGATACGATCCAGCTCCACATCGGGCGGTCTTTTTCATCCACGATTCCAAGCGGTGAGTCGATACCAATATTCACCATATCGGTGCTGTCATTCACTACTCCATGTACCGCAGTTTTCGGGAACGTTCCAAAGCTGATATCATAATCCCATGGCAGTATGGATAATTTTCCATCATGCTCATATAAACAGTAATTGTGGAGCATCAATCCTGTATAGCTGTCATAATTTACTAAATAATTGTGAATCGCAAAATATTGGATAATTTCTTTTGTCTCCAGATATTTTTCTAAATCCTTCTTCTCAGAAAGAGCTTTTAAAGCACGGATTACTTTTTGGCGTGTATCTTCATATTCGGTCGTCTGGGCATTTTCAAATATGTCCGGATAGCTTTCTTCTTTGTCGTCTTTATATTTCAAATCCGCTCCACCATCGCTGTTGTGGGCCAAACTGTTTCCTTCAAAAAGACTTTCCATCTCTTTATCATCTAAGCACATATCGCTATCTTCCGGCTTATAGAGTGTTCCTTTGCCCTTTGCGATGCGGTCAAGGAAGCTGTTTCCAGGCTCTTCAAGAGCGGTATAAAGACCCTGAACTTCACCGTTTACCTTTAACCACGCAAAGGAAGCTAAAGGTGCCTTGACTCCCATCTGATTGAATAACCAATAAGCCATATATTCTTTCATTGCGGTTCCATCTGAAAAGTTGTTCTGCAGGTTCAGCTTATCTAATCCGTGGTAAGTCTTTCCGTTTGTATACTTACCGAAGTCGATTCCATAGCTGAATTTATCTTTACCGGCACTTACGGGAAGATAGAGACTGGAATTGCCCTTTGTATGGAAGGCCACATCTTCTATCTTTTCTCCATCGATTGTAACAGTTACTTTATATTTGGTCTTATCCTTGGGATTTTTCATCTGATCGGCTCTGTCTTTTTTAGACATCGTGATATCTATGGTATGGACTTTGGTCGTATCAAAAATCAAATCTTCATACGATTTATTGCCGGATACTTTAGATGCACTGGCACAGCCTAACATAACTACCATCGACATCAACATCGCCAGCATCAGCGATACTATCTTTTTCGTTTTCAACATAGTTATCACTCCTCTCCGTTTTTCATTTATGAAAAATTGTATTCATATAAACTGAAAGCCGGAATATCTTTAATTCCTACTTCCAAGTCAACATCTCCGACATAATGGAAGCCATTTTTTTCAAATAGCGATCTTGCGGGAATATTGTTGGGAATCACATCTAGCCGAATTGCCTTAAAGCCTTGCCTTTTTGCGCAGTTAATACAGAAGCGAATAATTTCAGAGGCAATTCCCTGCCGCTGGGATTTGGGATGTATTGCCAGGGCATGGATAACCATATAAGAACCATCGCTTAAATCTTTACTCCATTGTCCTTTATGAAAGGCTCCCTGCGGCTTGTTAGTTAGCGCAAAAGCACCATAAGTAGTTTCATCGATTGTATAGATATATTGCGCTCTTGCCTTGATCTGCTGTTCTACACTTTCTTCATTTGGATATACCTGATAGATCCATTGAGGATAGTTCGCATGGTTAGTCAGCCAATACGCCACATCATCATAGAATCGTCCGGTATCTTCAATATCGTATTCGTGACACTTTCTGATTTCCGTCATACTATTTCCTCCCTTTTTGGTTTATATATTAGTTATTTACGTTTTTCTTCACTGTCATACTAACAGGCTTCCTATCACAACAATGTCACACAGGATATTTAATTCAGATAATGCATTAATAAAAAAAGTAAAGCTGATTCAAGCTTTACTTCATGCGTTAATTCCCTTTTAAGTAATACCCTTCATTCTCTTTAAATGATACAAAATGATTTAATTTTTCTAAACTGCCTTGAATTATATCTTCTGTTAAAGATTCATCATACTCCCTGACAAGTTGGAGAATTTCAGACAAACTTAATCCGGGATGATAGACGATTATATCTAACAGAAATAAATCCAACTTGGATAACGTTTGGTCTATATATGGGCTTACCGGATCATTTACTAAAATAATAGATAGGTCACTTGCGATATAATTCATATTTGGAAGAGACAACTTGAAGAAATTCTCAGTTGGGTTAAATACAGGCTTCTTATCCGATAATTCGTAAGCTTCTTGAATTCTGGGTATTCCGGTTCCAAAATTTTCAATATAGCCAAGTTTGTTGAATATATTTACCAATCCCGGATTTCTATAGGTTTGTACACCATCGAAGATATCCTTTAGACTTGCCCTATATATACCTCCGGGATTTGTGATCTTGACCTTATGATCATAAAATTCCACTTTTATGTTGGAAGGAATGGAGTAATCAGCATGGCAAAACGCATTGAGAATTCCTTCTCTTAAGGAAGCTCCCGGATAAGAAAGCATTTCTTTTCGTTTAAAAGATCTTCCATCGATAATAGCTGAAACATCATTGTATCTTGAAGCATGTTCCAGCACATCTTCAAGAATTTTTACCAGTGATCCTTTATAAGTTACTTTCACAATAAAATTCATATGTTTGTCATATGCGGCAAATTTAACTACAATAGGATTCTGGTCTGACATAAGCTGAGCTAAATTGGTATAGTATCCGTCTTTATTGATGAATCCAAATGATTTTAATTGTCGGCGAGTATAACCAATATGATTTTCTTTACAAATTTCAAAGAATTGTTTAAAGGTCAGCTTTTGTTCTCTCGATATTTCACTTTCAAAATATTTCATTTAATATTATCCTCCTTAATTTCTTATACGAAGATAATCGGAGTTGGGTGAAATAAATATGCAAACTGGATTTTAATAAGTTGAAAATCCGTCTTTAACTTGAAAAAAAGAGACTCTGGAATCAAATCCGGAGTCTCTTTTACACGGAAACATGATTAACTTATTCTTTACAAGTGAAGCGATTTACTGAAAAAGTACAATAATCAGATTTATACTTATTTAGGTCTAGCATAATTTTCATAATCAAAGAACAAATATGGTCCTTGTGCATCTTCCCCAAAGTTTAAAAAATAATCCGCTACATTACTTCCTTCAGACTCTGGGAAAAACATTAATACAACATATAATACATCTGCATCTTTATCGTTGTTTTTACCTGACTTCCACGTAATAGGAATTGCAGAGGAATCCACATACCACGTGCCAGTTCCATCCAGAGAAAAACTAAATGCCATATACGAGAATTCATCCATTGGTTTTGTCATTTCCCACATAGAATATGAAGTCACTATTTTCTCGATATCCGCTTGTGTATATTTCTCGATATTTTTATAGGTTTCATCAGAACTTCTGCTCAAGTCAATTATACTTTGGACGTAGTTACTTGGAACAGTCTTCTCATATAATTGAACGGTCACCGGGCTTTCATCAATAAGCTTATAAACTTCTGCTATTTGAATATTTTCTCCACTGGAAATCTCTGTCGCATAGTCATCTACACACTTAATTACGCCTGCTTCACAGGAATCACATTTTTCTAATTCCTTGTCATTTTGATATGCTTTTATACCATATATATCTGAGAACTGATACGCTTTATCATTAGAATTTGTAAAGTCTATGATTATAACAATTCCATCCTTTTCTCCAGCACCAGTTATCAAATTATCCGGAAGAAATCCCCATCCGCTGAAAGAAGCAGCTGTATTATTTTTGTAAGTCGATTCAAGCCCATACCGATTCATTGCAGTGTTGATAATATACTCATTATAATCATAACTTTGCTCTGTCTCAGATTCTTCATTTGTTATCGATTTCTCTGAACCGATAGAGCCGGAACCTTCACCAGAACTACATGCTGTCATATGTAGAGTCATTAAAACCAACATTAGTGAAATTAATAGTCTTCTTTTCATATCATCGCTCTTTTCTTGACTAGAATGTTACATTATAAACTATTTAACGGGAGAAAAATGACATCCATTGCCACTATTAACTATATATGAACCATCAGAATCTTCTTCATAAGTGAATTCAACTTCAGAACCATCATCAGAATATGTAATCTTTATAGTATCTTTGTCAGTTATTGTCCAGGTAAAGTCATATTTTTCAACTTCGAACAATTGTCCTGTTCCATCGTTCTTAAATGTGAAATTGGAATAATAGTACTCATCTGTTGGATCTATCAATTCCCAAAATGTATAAGAAGTTAGTTCTTTTTCTATTTTCTGC
>JAGAWH010000180.1 GCA_017941505.1 Faecalicoccus sp.
AACTTATATAAAAAGATGAACTTCTTTTATGAAAACAAGAAAACACATATTTGGGAAAAGAACCGGGAAGTACAAGGATTATATGGTAAAAAAGTCTGTATTGTAGGATGCGGAGATGTAGGAAGAGAATGTGCTAAAAGGTTTCAAGCCTTTGGCTGCTCAGTTTCGGGTATCGCAACATCCAAAAGAGAACAGGAATACTTTGATGTTATAACGACAGTGGATGATTTCGATTCTATTCTAGAAGAGACTGATATTCTTGCCGTAGCGGTTTCTTTAAATAGTGATACCTATCACTTAATGAACAAAAATCGCTTTGATAAAATGAAAACAGGATCTATTTTGGTTAATGTTGCCCGTGGGCAGATTGTAGATACAAATGCTCTAATGGATGCTTTAAATGCTCATAAGCTTTTTGGTGCTGTTTTGGATGTTTTTGAAGAAGAGCCACTTTCAAGAGAACATCCTTTATGGGATTTTGATAACGTGATCATTACTCCTCATAACAGCTATATGTCTGAAAGAATTACGGGAGATCTTTCGAAGGTGATTTTAAAGAACTTAATTGAAAGGAATTAATATGAATCAATCCGAATTTCAAAAAATGTTAGAAAGTCATCCATATTTAAAGGAAGATTTATTTATTAGAGGCTTTCTAATCACAAACAAAAAGCCTAAAGATTTGGATTCTTTTCCTTTTTATGGAAATTGGAAAATAGAACAATATGGTGATTTTTACTTTTTGGCGCATACATTGACTGGAATGCATATTTTTAGCGACGAAATCGGAAATCACTTTTTTATTATGGGACATGCTTATAACCCTTTCACAATGAAATATCAGGAAATTGAAATTCTAGAAGATATCGCCAAAGCCTATTATGATGATCGTTATCTCGATGAAGTGAATGATTTAACAGGCGTTTATGTTACCGGTGTTTTATCCAAAGGTACATTGAGTTATTTGGTGGATACAGCCGGTATGCAGTCAGTATGTAATGGTATTATTGATAACCATTTCTACTTGACTTCGCATGCCCAGCTTGTTGGTGATCTTCTAGGTTTGGAAATGGATCCATTTGTAAAGGAATTAACGGAATATAAATGGTATGGCAGAATTGTCGGGCCTTATTTACCGGGTGACATGATGCCTTTTAAAGAATTGATTCGCGTTGTTCCAAGTCAATTGTATAAATATGACGGAAAGATTTCTCATTCTCGCTTCTGGCCGCTAACGGAACAGAAAATCGCAGTGGATGAAAAAGATTATGAAAAGGTCATTCAAAAAGCCAGCACTATTTTAAAGAATAATATGGAATTAGTATCGCTTAAATGGGAGCATCCATGGATTTCTTTAACGGGCGGAATCGACAGTAATACTACATTTGCCAGTGCAAATGGAATTTATGACCGCTTTGAAACCTTTAGTTATATCTCCGCTGAAAAAGAAATACGCGATGCCAAGGCAGCTCATACGATTGCGGAGCATTTTCATATCCCGCACCATGTATATCGGGTTCCTGAGAATTCAGACCAGTTAGAGGATTTTGAACAAAAAAGAGAGCTTCTTCGTCATAACAATGGATATATTGCGGAATTATATGATAATGAAGCTAGAAAAAGAGTATATTTACGCCAAAACGCAAAATGTGATGTAGAAGTAAAATCATGGGTGTCGGAATCCATTCGTGCTTATTGGTATAAGTACTATAACAGAAAGAGCATGCCGGCTCTTTCACCGAAGTTATACCGTAATCTGTATAAGATATTTATTCTAAATCGTCCATTGGCACATAAGATTGACAGGATTTTTGATGCATATATTAAAGAATATGAGCATGATAAGATTCCTGCCTGCTATCCACCTGCTGATGTGCACTATAATGAAGTAACTTATGGAAGTTATGGTGGTTTGAATATCAGTGAGATGAAGTATTGTTTTGATATTACATTTATCTATAATAACCGTCGTTTCTTTGATTTGATGTTTCAAATCCCATTAGAAAAGCGAATTTCAGATCAACATCACATGGATATGAAAAAAGTTTTGAATCCGGAGTTATATGATATGGGAATTCGTGTTGTAAATATGAAGGAGACAAAGTTTAGAGCAAATGCACTTAATGCTCTATTTACTATAAATTCGATATTACCATTCTGAGGTATTATATGACAAAAAAGATATTATTAACGGCTACGGTGCAGTCTCATATCTGTCAATTCCACAGACCGCTTGTGGAAGTGTTACATGAGCATGGATATGAGGTACAAGTAGCAGCTCGAAATAACTTAGCAGAAAAAAATGGCTTAAAGCTGGACTTTGTGGAGAGAGTTTACGATCTCCCTTTTTCGCGTTCTCCAAAAAGTCCGGATAACATCAAAGCATACAAAGAGCTAAAGGAAATTATCGAGCAGGAACAATTTGAAATAATCCACTGTAATACACCGGTAGGCGGAGTGGTTAGCCGTCTTGCTGCAAAAGAAGCACGGAAACAGGGCACGAAGGTGTTTTATACAGCGCATGGATTCCATTTCTATAAAGGTGCTTCCAAAAAGAATTGGGCTATATTTTATCCAATTGAAAAGTATATGGCAAACTATTGCGATACCTTGATTACGGTTAACTATGAAGATTATGAACTTGTCAAGAAGAAGTTCTCCTGCAGGGTAGAACATATTCATGGTGTTGGAGTGGATACAAATCGATATCATCCGTGTAGTGATGAAGAAAGAACAGAAATACGTCGAAGAGAAGGATTTAAGGACGAAGACTTTATTGTTCTCTGTACCGGGGAATTATTACCAAATAAGAATCAAAAGGCATTGATACAAGCAGCTGCCTTATTAAAAGATAAAATTCCTAATCTTAAGGTCTGTATTGCAGGAAATGGAAGGTTAGAATCAGAACTTAAAAACTTGGTAAAGGAGCTTCATTTAGAAGATACTGTTATCTTCTTGGGATATAGACCGAATTTAAATTTCTTTGTACCTGCAACGGATTGTAATGTAGCCTGTTCTTTTAGAGAAGGTATGCCACTTAATGTGATTGAAGCCATGTTATGTAAAAGACCGGTTGTAGTATCACACAATCGGGGACATAACGAGTTGATAGAAGATGGTGTAAATGGATATTTAGTTGAGCCATCAGACACAGAAGGTTTTGCCGATCGTATATATGTTGTGTATCAATCTAAAGATGTACAAGTATATTTTGGTGAAAATGGATATAAAAAAGCACAGGCATA
>JAGAWH010000181.1 GCA_017941505.1 Faecalicoccus sp.
GTCGGCTTATCCGGATGGAAAAATGCCGAAAAAGAAGCAGTTAATTATGGACAGAGAATTGAAGCCTTAACAAAACAAGCCGAAAATGAGAAAAATAAGAAGAAGAGAAATGGAATCATTGTTGGAGCAATTGTTTTAGCAATTGTGGCTGTAGTAATAGCAATAACTCAATTCATTATACCTGAGCAAAAATACAACGATGCAATCGCATTGATGGATGATAAAAAATATGAAGAGGCAATTGCAGTATTTGAAAGTTTAAATGGATACAAGGAAAGTAACGCAAAAATTGAAGAATGCAACAATGAGATAGCTTATTTATTTGCAACGGATTTGATGGAAAAAGGGAACTATATCGAAGCATATAACAAATTCATACAAATGGACGGCTATAAAGATAGCAATGAAAAGATGGAACAATGTTTTAATGAGTATTTGAAAAGTATTGCGGTAGGATCAACCTTATCCTTCGGAGATATTGAATGGTTGGTATTGGCTAAAGAAGAAGGAAGAGTACTAGTTATCAGCAAAAATAGCATTGGAGATAAGGCATACGATGGATCAACATGGGCGACATGTTCGCTAAGAAATTGGCTCAATACATCTTTCTATAATGATACATTTACAGACTTTGAGCAAAGTAAAATCCTTACGACAACTGTTAAAGCAGAGAATAATCCTAAATATGATACGAGTCCAGGAAATGATACCGAGGATAAAATCTTCTTGTTATCGATCCAGGAAGCCGAAAAGTACTTTGCATCGGATAATGCTAGAAGCATTGGTGAAATGTGGTGGCTTCGGTCTCCAGGCGGCACTAGTCATGGTGCTGCGAAGGTCGACGACGATGGCTACATCGATGTCCATGGTCGTGGACACGTCTCCGACGACAGGGCGGTTCGTCCCGCTATGTGGATTTCAATAGAATAATTTCAGAATTTAAGGTTAGTCATCAAGACTAACCTTTTATTTTGCGCTATAGGCATTTTGGCTAATTTGTGCAACATTTTAATTGTCGCTCTCTAAGCGACCTTTTATTACATATTGTTGATACACTATTTTCAAGGAGGAAATGAATTATGATGATCAGTCCGGAAGGTTATTATCGAATGAATCTTGATGGTAAAACAAAAGAAGAAATAGAAGTAGAAATCAGATTCTTGAAACAGGAGATTGCCGACTTAAAATATGATATAAAAAGACGCCCTTTTATAGCAGAGTATATGCCTACAAGATCAACTATGTTGGAGTGTACTCGTGAATATCTCAAGCGAGCCATTCAGGCATATAAAGATGTCGGTGGCTTAGACTCTGACTTAAGAAAACTAAATATTACACATAGAACCATCTATTAACTTGAAAAAGTGTCAAATTATTCCTAAATGATTCGACACTTTTTCATTTTGCTTAATTCAATCCGTGACAAAGCTTTGACAATAATATCATCAATAATAGTAGTTATGCATTGATGAACAATAAATATACTTAATTCCAGGTAAAGGCTTTGGTGTTTATTTCTCTTTAAAATATGATAAAATATAAACAGAAGGAGGCATGATTATGTTTCAAAAAAATTTAAAATATTATCGCTTAAAAAACAATTTAACAAAAGCGGCACTTGCCTCCATGGTAGGTGTGACGCCAATGGCCATAACGAATTATGAAAATGGATCTCGACGGCCGGATATGTCTACCATAAAGGCACTTGCTAAGGCATTAGGAGTCAAGACTATTGATTTCCTTGCGGTTCGAAACGCTAACCTTATTTTTACTCATGAAGAATTTAGGAAAAACAGCAAACTAACCCAAGCTCAGCAGGAATATATTCGTGAAGCTGTAGAAGAATACTTCTCACGCTTTTTTGAGGTTGTTGAGCTGCTGGGTGGAGAGGTTCTTCCTCGTGCACCTGAACTTCACTCACTTGTACTTTCTAAAGATCCGGAAAAAGACGGAATGGCTCTTAGACATTATCTAAATGTCAATCAACATGGTCCCGTTGGCAGCTTCATTGATTTACTGGAAAATCAGGGGATTTTAGTTTTCATGCTGGATATTAATAATCCAAATTTCTCCGGTATGAACGGAAATATTAATGGTCGTCCTTATATTGTAATCAATCGCAATATGACGCAGGAGCGAATCCGTACCACCCTTGGGCATGAAATTTCTCATTTTGCGTTCGAGTGGCCAAGTCAAATGGATGACAAAGAAATTGAAAAGTATGCTACAGCTGTTTCAGGAGCATTCTTCTTTCCAAAAGAAGATGCTGTTCGGGAATTAGGTGTTCGCCGACGCTCAATAACAACGGATATGTTTGCTGTTTGCAAAGAATATGGCATTGCTATGTCGATGTTAGTGGTTAGAGCGCATATCTGTAAAATCATTAATGATACCGTGTATAGAAACTATTTTATCCATAATGGACGTAATGAAATTTCCATGATAGAGAAGGAATATCCCTTTCTTTTCGAACAATTAGTATATCGTGCTGTAAATGAGCAGGAAATTTCTATTCAAAAAGGGGCCGAACTGCTAAAAATGTCGTATGACAAAGTAGCAGAGAATTGCTACGTTGTGGAGGGATAAGATTTGAAATATATCAGCAGTGATACAAATATTTGGATAGATTTTTTGACAATAGATCGTTTAGAGCTGCCTTTTAAATTGCCTTATACCTATCTTATGAACGATGAGGTGATTTCTAATGAATTGCTGCAGCCAAAAGGTTTGGGTGAAAAGCTCATACATCTTGGATTAAGAGCTACTGAATTATCAGAAGAAGAATATTTTCTTGCAGGAGAGCTCAATTATAGATATCGAAAGCCATCCTTATCTGACTGTATTGCTCTTGCGATTGCTAAATGTCGCCAAATTACACTTCTTACCGGTGATGGTGCATTACGTAATGCCGCTAAGAAAGAGAATGTACCTGTAATTGGAACAATCGGAATTTTGGATCAAGTATTCAGATATAAATCTATTGATTCAGAAGAGTATCTTTTCTGTCTGGAAGAGCTCAAACGAAATAATGGTGGTAAGGTAAGACTTCCTTTGCAGGAAATCCAAGAAAGAATTGATAAGCTATAATAAAAGAGTCAAACCACTATGTAATGGTTTGACTCTTTTTTACGCTTCATTTACAAGTTTTCCGGAAATATGTTCAGGTACTAGTCTAAACATAAGCGTAGCCGGACCGGATCTTTCGATTTCTCTTTGGATATAGTCTTCATCCTTGGTAAATTTATAACTTAACAATCGAGATATACGATAGATTTCATCACGGTCTTCAATAAACTCAATTCTTCCAAACACAATGACAGATTTAATGTTTAGTGCCCATTCATCCGGCTTTACAAAGCCTTTGTCATAAACACAGAAAGATACCTTATCATGCTTTTTCATCGCATCGATCTTATGACCTTTTTTACCGCTATGGAAATAAATATTTCCATCTTCTTCACAATAGTAATGATTGACAGGCATTCCATACGGATAGTCATCATCACCTAATACCGAAAGAATACCTCGAAGTTCATTTTTTAAAATTTCAATACACTCTGAATCCGGAAGCTGCTGTTTATATCTTTGCATCGGTCGAAACATATCGTTGTCCTCCATCTTTTCGTAATTCATATTGTAAGAAAAAAGGGCTGAAATGAAAAGTTATTTTTCTGTTGAAACATCTAAAAAAAATAAAGATAATATAAGAAGATGAGTTTCAACAGGAGGAAACAAATATGTTACATAAGAAACTTAAACCATTCCCGGAAAACTTTTTATGGGGAGCTTCCACTTCTGCTTATCAGGTAGAAGGTGCTAATTTGGAAGATGGTAAGGGTCCATCCTGCCAGGACGTAAAAAAGGTTCCGGAAGGAACATCTGAACTGGATGTATGTGCTGACCAATACCATCGCTATAAAGAAGATATTGCTTTAATGGCTGAAATGGGCTTTAAAGTATATCGTTTCTCTATCGCATGGACAAGAATCCTGCCAAAAGGAACAGGCGAAGTGAATCCAAAAGGAATCGAATACTACAATAATGTGATCAATGAATGCTTAAAATACAATATCATTCCTTTAGTTACGATGTTCCACTTTGATATGCCGGCAGCTCTTGACGAGCGCGGAAGCTGGGGCAATCCGGAATCTGTAGATTGGTTTGTGAACTTTGCGAAAGTTATGTTTGAAAACTTCGGTGACCGTGTTAAATATTGGTTAACCATCAATGAACAGAATATGTTGACTCTTGTCGGACCGATGATCGGTACTTTACATTTACCGGAAAACTGCACAAATCCATTAAAGGAAATCTATCAGCAGAACCATCATATGTTGGTAGCGCAGGCGAAAGCTATGGCATTATGTCATGAAATGTTACCGGGCGCAAAAATCGGACCGGCTCCAAATATTTCATTAATTTATCCGGATTCCAATAAACCGGAAGATACAATCGCTGCTCAGAATATGAACGCAATTCGTAACTGGTTATATCTGGATATGGCAGTTTACGGTAAGTACAACAACTTAGTATGGTCTTATTTAGAAGAAAATGATGCGACACCGGAATTCCATGAAGGTGATGCTGAAGCTCTGTTAAACGGTCATCCGGATTTCATCGGCTTTAACTACTATTCTACAGGAACTGTAAAGGAAAGCGACGGAACAGAAGAAGGCGGAGGAGACCAACAGAATTCTAGAGGCTTACCGGGTATCGCAAAGAACGTTAAGAACCCTAACTTGATGAAGACTGAATTTGGATGGGAAATTGACCCAATCGGATTTAGAAATACCCTTCGTGAAGTATACAGCCGCTATCGTCTTCCAATCATCATTACCGAAAATGGATTAGGTGCTTATGATACATTAACAGAAGACGGAAAGGTACATGACCCATACCGCATCAAATATTATCAGGAGCATATCAAACAGATGCAGCTTGCGATTACCGATGATGTTGAAATGATGGGTTATTGCCCATGGTCTGCTATCGATTTGATTTCTACCCATGAAGGTATGAAAAAACGTTACGGCTTCATTTATGTTGACCGTGATGAATTCGATCTAAAGACACTCAACCGTTATCGTAAGGACAGCTTCTTCTGGTATAAGAAAGTTATCGCAACAAACGGTGCTGATTTAAGTAACGACTAGTATATAGAGGTTATCGAAATTTCGATAACCTTTTTTTAGGCAATATGTTAAAGTGAAATAATCAAGTGAGGCAGCATATGAATGATAAAAAAATCTTCTTTTTTGATATAGACGGAACATTAATTGACAGTTCAAAAGGCCAGCATTCAATTACTGCTGCCGTAAAAGAACAATTAGACCGATTAAAACATCTTGGATATGAAACTATCATAGCTACCGGCAGACCCAAAGCCTTTATCAACAAAGATCTTCTTTCAGCCGGCTTTACCGGCATGATCTTATGTAATGGGGCTCATGTTGAACTGGATGGCAAAACCATTTATCGAAATATACCGGATCCGGGTCAAACGCAATTATTGATTCAAAGGTTAAATGAATGCGGCTGTCAATATGTGATTGAAACAGAAGATTATTCTTATATCGATTCTTCTTTCTCCAAAAGTCTTGATTTTTTTGTCCGCGAAGATATCAATAAAGATAAAATCATATATGACTTTGATGTGGATGACCTATATGGTTCGATATTAAAACTTGAATTGACCATGAGTAAAAAGAATGTCGAAATAGTACCTCAGATTATTCCTGATTGTTTTCACTATGATGGATACGGAACTGAATTTTTTATGGAGATTTTCGCTAAAGGTAGCTCGAAAGCCAAAGGAATGGAAGT
Source organism: Faecalicoccus sp. (assembly GCA_017941505.1). Next base: position 5,824 of record JAGAWH010000181.1, read on the forward strand.
CATTATCGAAAAACTTCAGGGAACCCAAGAAAATACATGGGCTTTCGGTGATGGAATCAACGATATCGAAATGATTCAATATGCCGGACATGGAGTAGCGATGGGAAATGCCTGTGATGAATTAAAATCCATCGCCGATGAAATCTGTAAGCCTATCTCAAAAAATGGTTTGGTAAAATATTTGATGAAAATAAAGTAAGCCTTGTGTACGCTGCACAAGGCTTTATTAAATGTTTGTTTGTAGATATTGAATGAATGAATCTAAGCGCTTATCCTTTCTCATCAGACAGTAAAACTGTACTGTAGCCTCCGGATCTTTAATCGGAATCAAAAGACGGTTAGGGTTATTTCTTTCCCGAATGGATCGAAGGGATACATCCGTGACAAAGGAAAGAAGCGAAGATGCGTTTTCCAGAGCATTTAATGTCTCTCTGTCGCTTTGCCTGAGGATTTTGGAGTTCGGTAACATTTTCTTTTTGATTTCATCCCATACTCCCACATAGGAGATCTGTAAGAAGGTATTACCATCAATGTCCTTAAATGTTACACCGGTATCCTTAAATTTTTTTAGGGGATGATCACTAGGTATGGATACGTATAACGATTCCGTAGAATACGGCAGGCATACAATATTTGGTAAGTCCATCGGATGAGAGAGGATGATAATATTGTATTTTTGATCTTCTAATCCCTGCAGGAGGACTTTTTCATTTTCTGTTTCACAGGTAATACTCATATCCGGATAAAGCTGTGTCATTAAGGAAGGTATCTCCATGATCGGTCCGGGAGCCGCGCTTCCGATAGAAATCGTATGCAGGGAGCTGTCATAATAGCGTACCATTTGTATCATCCGATTTTCTGAATTTAAAATATCCTGAGCCAACTGGGCGGCAAGGATTCCTGTATCATTTAAAGTGATGCTGTTTTTGGTTCTGGTAAATAAGGAAACATTTAAAATCTCCTCTAACCGTTTCATAGAACGGGAAAGAGCAGGTTGGGATATATGCAAGTATTGTGCTGCAGCGGAAAGTGTTCCATATTGATAAAAGGCTGCCAGTGCCTCCAGTAGATGAATTTCAATCATATGTGATCCTCACTATTTGCCTTAATTATAACCTATTCCTGATATCAAAACAGAGTAAAGGTCGAATCCCTGGTAGGAATCGACCTTCTTTTGAATTATTCCGGTTTTTTGGTTCCGCATTCCATGCAGAATTTACCTTTGTTTTCAGCATGGCAGGAAGGGCAGATCCATACCCCCGCGGCTGCTTTTACAGGATCTCGCATAATGCTTTGATTACGGAAGCGGTTGATAATGACCATATCACTCTCTGATGGAGAGGCTTCTGTTACATTGAATTCATCAATCGTAATTCCGTATCTTTCCTTCCATCCTTTGAACAACATATCCAGATTTGCGGCAATATCTTTGGAATGCTCCGTCAGAGCTTCATAGGAAATTTTCTTTTCACTTAATTTCATGATGGCAGGAGCTAAGCTCAATCTTAAGTCTTCTTTTAACAGATTTTCGATAGTATCCTGAACAGGCTGATATTGTTCAACATTGCTGACATGCCATTGTAGATTTCCTTTGCAGGTAAGCGAAATATCTAAATCCAGTCCGATCGCCTCATCAAAATAACGGTAAGGAATCGGTCTTGAAGTTTCAAAATCTAAGGATTTTCCAGCCAGTTCACTTGAATCCATACCGGAAGCCCAGCCATCGATAATGGCTTTGATCTGGTCGCCAAGTTCAATATATTTATTGTATTCATTGATGGCAGCCTGCTGTTTTAAGCTTTCGGCGATGGAATTGAATTTCCAGTTTCCGGTATCAGCCTGCATACGGTATTCACCTGTATTCACAGACGATCCGTTTAGCTGGAAGCTCATATCATCAAAATATGGATGATCAACCAGTACATCCGCATAGAATGAATACGAATATTCATAGCGTGGCGGGTCATAACTGACCGATTTTCCTTCTATTGTCTGCTTTAATTCATGTCGTGTTTCCCGTACATCCAGTTTACATCCCTTTGCCTGGGACCAGTTTAAAATATCCGGATTATCTGCTTTAAAATCTTTGGATGATGTGATCGCAAATTGTTTCTTTGTTTCATCGATATGTAATTTTGCGTAACTGTTTCCATATGTTTTATCGCTATGGAAGTTAGCGGCTATTGCTTTATTATCTTCTCTATAAGCCAGCTGTTCTTTGATTTGTGCAACGGTAGAATGACGTCTTTCATCAAACCATGGTGATAATTTCTTTGCGCAATCTTTGCAGAGATTTCCGTCTTCCAGTTTGCGA
>JAGAWH010000182.1 GCA_017941505.1 Faecalicoccus sp.
CAGCATTGATCAAACCCTCTATCCGGCTATGATCAATCTGGGAGCCAATCCAACCTTTCAAAATGCAGCCCTTTCCATAGAGGCCCATATTATTAATTTTGATCAGGACATTTATGAAAAAGAGGTGCGTTTCTTCTTTATTGAAAAAATCCGGGATGAAATGCGTTTCCCGAGTCCCGACGCCCTTGCCGGCCAGCTGAAAAGAGATGTAGAAACAGCTAAGAAACAATATCAAATTCATCAAAGGCTTGTGCAAAATACGGCAGAACTATGGGAAAAAATAACCTTTATCGGATAATGCTTTTTTGTTATAATGGTCATTAGAAAAGAGGAAGTTTTATGGCTAAGGAATATGTAACTTTAAAACCGAAAAATGAATTCGGTGATGTTAAATTAAATAAAAGCGTTTTTTCTTCCATCGCATTAAATGTTATCTCTGAAGATGAAAATGTAAAATTAGTTGATGACTCCAAGCCGTTTAAAAGCGGAATCATCGCTAAAGTTGAAGAAGACGCAATGGTAATTACCGTTCGTATTAAAGTTAACCACAAGGCAAATGTGACAGACGTTTGCGCAAATTTGCAGGACAAGATCTTTGAAAGCATTTCTTATATGACCGGTTATAAACCTGATTCCATTGAAATCGAGGTTGTCGGATTTATCTTTTAGGAAATCGTTTGATTTCCTTTTTTTTCAAAATGAACAGATAGGAGGGACATATGGCAAACCAGTTTGATAAAAACCTTGTCATCGCAATATCAAGTCGTGCCTTATTTGATCTGGAAGCAGCCAACAAGATCTTTGAAACGGAAGGATTGGATGCTTACAGAGATTATCAATTGGCTAATGAAGATGTGATTCTGGATGAAGGTCCGGGTTTTTCCCTGGTAAAAAATCTTCTGTCTTTAAATGAATCAGCGGGCAAAAAAGTAGTTGAAGTCATTGTCATGTCCCGAAATTCTGCAGAGACTTCACTTCGCATTATGAATTCCATCGATCATTATAATCTGGATATTAAAAGAATGATGATGAGCGGTGGGGAAGATATATCCCGTTATTTAAAACCATTCCGAGTGGATTTATTTTTAAGCTGCAATGAAGAAGATGTTACCTCCGCTGTTAACCGCGGATATGCAGCCGGTATCATTTATAACGGCTATAAATATAACGATATCCCTGAAGGTCAGATTCGTATCGCTTTTGATGCGGATGCCGTATTATTCAGTGCCGAAAGCGAAGAGATCTTTCAAAAACACGGATTGGATGCCTTTGTTCAAAATGAAATCAAAAACCAGGATAAGGCATTGGAACAGGGGCCTATGGCCGGCTTCTTGATGGGACTTGCAAAGCTGCAAAATCAGCTTCAAGGTACCGATAAGATCCGCACGGCAATTGTGACCGCAAGAGATAAAGATTCCGGACGCCGCGTGATTAAAACGCTGCGTAAATGGAATATTAATATAAATGAAATCTTCTTTTTGTCCGGAGCTGATAAAGCCGAAGTGCTGGAAAGCTTTGGGGCAAATATATTCTTTGATGACCAGGAAAAAAACGCGCTTCCGGCAGCTTCGGTTGTCCCTAGCGCCCGTGTACCGTATAAGAAAGGATGAATATTATGAATCGTCATGAAATGAGAGTTTTGGCAATGCAGTGTGTATACCAGCATCTATTGTTAAAAAAGGATATCCGTAAATGTCTTTTTGATGCCCTGGAGGGACAGAATGAAGTTGACGGTTATCTCTACAGCTTGACAATCACAACCTGTGCTCATGAAGATGAGTATATTCAAAAAGTATCTGAATTCTTACGCGATGACTGGACTTTTGACCGTTTATCGCTGGTAGAACAGGCAATTCTTTTAATTTCCTGTCAGGAAATTCTGGACAATGAAACCTCAAAGCCAATCGTGATTAACGAAGCGGTTACGCTGGCAAAAGCGTATTGCGATGAGAATTCCTATAAAATGATTAACGGAGTATTGGACCGGCTATGAATCAGGAAACAATCGTTCCTGTATCGGCCCTGATTACCCGGGTTCGAACATTTTTAGAATCTCATGTCAATATAGACACTGTATGGATTGAAGGTGAGATTTCTAACTTAACCAAACATCGCTCAGGTCATTACTACTTTTCTCTGAAAGATGAAAAAGGAGCTATGAGCTGCGTCATGTTTGCCGGCTATGTATCCCATCTTAAATTTGATGTTGAGGATGGCATGAAGGTTCAGGTAAAGGCCAAAGTATCCGTTTATGAACAGCGGGGCTCTTTGCAGTTATATGTAAAACAGATGCGCCCCAACGGACTTGGCAGTTTATATCTTGAATTCGAAAAAAGAAAAGCTGAACTCTTAAAAGCCGGATATTTTGACCAGGCCCATAAAAAGGAAAAACCTTCCTATATGGAAGATATTGCGATCATTACCGCAAAGGAAGGGGCAGCTCTGCAGGATGCATTAAGAACCATACAGAAGCGCTGGCCGATGACAAGAGTTACCTTATATCCGGCACTGGTGCAGGGGATTCAGGCACCTTCCACGATTATTAAACAGATCAAATATGCCGATACAATGGGACATGATGCCATCTTGGTCATCCGCGGAGGCGGCTCCTATGAAGATCTATTCTGTTTTAATGATGTGGAACTTGTCAAAGCCGTATACAATACAGAGACCTATATTGTTTCCGGGGTCGGTCATGAAGTGGATACCTCCTTATGTGATCTGGCCGCCGATCACAGGTCGCTTACACCTACCGATGCAGCCGCATGGGTAACATGGGACCAGAAAGAAGTACATCGAATATTGATGGACCGAAAAGCACAGATGTCTACAAAAATGACATCACAGCTTCAGATGTATAGAAATCATTTATCATTGATTCAAAAGAATCCGTATATTCAGGAACCGAAATCCTGGATCTTTGAAAAACAGGTTCATCTGGATCAAAACTTTATTACGATGGAACATCAAATGGAAAAGATTCTTTCTCAAAAGGAAACTATCTCTAAATTCCATACAGACTTAGTTCAGGCAATGCGCCATACTATTGATATCCATCGTATTCAAAACGCAAATAACGTTCAATTATTGAATCGACTGTCAAAGTCCTTTAATAATGAGCTGACTATAGAATTGAAAAATCACCGTGCGAATTTACAAAGCGCAATTGTCCTTTACGATGAATCTATGCGCAAAAAACTCATGGAGAAAGCAGGGCTTTTGGATGCATATTCACCATTAAAAGTATTATCCAGAGGATATTCGATTGTTTATAACGATGAACATATCGTTAAAAATATCAACGATGTACAAAAGGATGATCCGATACACGTACGGGTAAATGATGGCATGATTCATGCCGTTGTTCAAAAAAAGGAGAATAATAATGGCGGAAAAGAAAATTAAGTTTCAGGAAGCGATGAAACGCTTAGATGAAATTATCGCAAAGCTGAATTCCGGAGATTTGGAATTAGAAGATGCGATGGATCTTTTTGAAGAAGGAATTACCTTAACCAACCAATGTGAAAAACAGCTTAAAGAGTTTGAAAATAAAATGGATCAGTTAATGGCTGTCCGGGAGTCAAACAATGAGTGATTTTGAAGCCTACCTTCTGCAGGAAGTAAATGCAGGTATTCCATCCTTAACAAGAGAGGCGATGGCTTATTCTTTGATGAACGGCGGTAAACGGATTCGTCCGCAGTTATTATTTTCGGTATTGAAAGACCATGGTCTTCCGGAAAGCTTAGGTTATCCGGCAGCTGCCGCCATTGAAATGATCCATACTTATTCTTTGATCCATGACGATCTTCCGGCTATGGATAACGATGATCTAAGAAGAGGAAAGCCTTCCTGCCATAAAGCTTTTAATGAAGCTGCCGCCATTCTTGCCGGTGATGGGTTACTGACCTTAGCCTTTCAGGAAATATTAAAAAGTGACACCGATGATACAAGACGTGTTTATTTAGTACAGAAATTATCCGAATATGCCGGCATTGAGGGCATGATCTACGGACAGGATCAGGATATGTTCTCGCAAACGGAAAATGCGGATATTGAATTACTTAAAAATATTGAAAGATATAAGACAGGCAAGCTTTTGACTATTCCTTTAATTGCCGGATGTGTACTTGCACATTCAGAATCCGACTTAGATAAAATGCTTAGAATCGGGGAAAATATCGGCATTTTATTCCAGGTTCAGGATGATATTCTCGATGTGACAAAATCGGCAGAAGAGCTGGGAAAATCCAACAGCGATCTAGAAAACGATAAGATTACTGCCTGCTCCTTACTAGGATTAGATAAAGCCAAAGAAATGGTAGAACAATATGAGAAGATGATCTTAGAGGATATTTCTTTATTGTCCTACGACGCAAAAGAATTAAAGGGAATTTTAGATTATCTGATGAAAAGAAACTATTGAAATGAGGTGTCTGTATGCGTGTATACGATATCGAATCACCAGAACAAATTAAAGGATTAACCATCCCCGAGCTGGAAGAATTAGCTGCGGATATTCGTTCTTTTCTGATTCACTCTATCTCAAAGACAGGTGGTCATCTTTCCAGTAATTTAGGTGTTATTGAGACTACCATTGCGATGCATTATGTCTTTGATTCACCAAAGGATAAAATTATTTTTGATGTGGGACATCAATGTTATACGCATAAAATATTAACGGGCCGTTCGATTCATTTTTCCACGCTTCGACAGTTAGGTGGACTTTCCGGTTATCAGAAGCGCAATGAATCCATTCATGACTGCTGGGAAGCAGGACACTCTTCTACTTCGTTATCAGCAGCTTTGGGCTTTGCCGCTGCCCGTGATATCCGTCACCAGGACTACAATATCATTGCACTGATCGGTGATGGCGCTCTGACCGGCGGTGAAGCTATGGAAGCCTTAAATGATATCGGTTCCCAGCAGCGTCGTATGATTATTGTCTACAATGACAACAATATGTCGATTTCCCGTAACCACGGCGGAGTGGAAAAGCGGATCACATCGGCAAGAAGCTCGCATCTTTACCGTAACATCAAAAAAGAAATGAAGCACGGTTTATCCCATGGTAAGGTCGGCGAAAGCGTTTTAAAATCGATGACAGCTGTACGTGATTCCATCAAGAATAAAATTATCGATGCGCCGTTATTTAAGGAATTCAATTTAGATTATATCGGTCCGGTTAACGGACATGATATACAGGAATTAATCAATGTATTTGAAACCGTAAAAGATCACGATGGACCGATTGTCGTACATGTCTTAACGAAAAAGGGAAAAGGTTATTCTTTTGCGGAACAGGATACCGAAGGCAAATGGCATGGCGTGACACCTTTTCATATCGCAACCGGACAATCCATCGCTAAACTGCCTCCAAATCAATTATCCTGGTCGGAAATTGTATCCCGCACCTTAATGGATTTTGCCATAGATAATCCGGATTTAGTTGCGATTACGCCGGCTATGGCGCAGGGAAGCAAGTTAGTGGAATTCTCCAAGAAATATCCGGATCGATTCTTTGACTGCGGTATTGCTGAACAGCATGCCATCACAATGGCCTGCGGTATGGCAGCAGGCGGTCTGCATCCATTTGTGAGTGTATACTCATCATTTCTGCAAAGAGCCTATGACCAGATGAACCACGATTTAGGAAGAATGCGTCTTCCGGTTGTCGTAGGAATAGACAGAGCAGGAATTGTCGGCGAAGACGGAGATACCCATCAAGGTGTCTTTGATATTGCGATGTTAAGAAATATTCCGAATTTGATCTTATCCCAGCCAAAAGACGGAGCTGAGATGCAGAATTTATTATATACAGCTTTTGAAAAGAAAGAGCCATATTGTATCCGCTATCCACGCGGTGTGGTTCCTTATGAGAAAAACCGAAAATACGAAATCATCGAAACCGGAACCTGGACCAAGTTTACGGTTGGAGATGCACCTGCATGCATCGTGATTACTTACGGGCCGGATGTAGATCGAATTATTCATACCGCTAAGGAGAATGATATATCGATGATCGTTGTCAATGCACGTTTCTTTAAACCGGTTGATAAGCTCATGTTGAATGATATCTTTGAAAGCGGATTACCGATTTATGTTTATGAACCGGACTGCATAATCGGCTCTTTATCGAGTGCAATTTTAGAATATAAGAATCAGCGTTATAAGGATATCAATATTGTGGGTATTCATGATCATTATGTCTGCCATGGTTCTGTCCGTGCTTTAAGAAAGCTCGAAAAGATTGATTTAGAATCTCTGTTTAAGGAAATCACAAAAGATGGCAGAGAAGCGGCTTGATCTATATTGTGCCGACAAGGTACGCTCGCGTACCAAAGCACAGGATTTAATAAAAGAAGGTCTTGTCAAGGTTAACGGAAAGGTGATTAATAAGCCAAGTTTTTTAGTCCTTGATACCGATCTTGTCGTAATAGAAAGTAAGGAAGACGATTATGTATCCAGAGCCGGATATAAATTACAGGCTGTATTTGATCACTTTGATGTAAATATTGAAAATCAGGTTGTATTGGATATCGGCGCCAGCACCGGAGGTTTTACCGATGTCTGTCTTCGTCATGGTGCAAAAAAGGTATATGCCCTAGATGTAGGACATTTACAGCTTGATCCATCCCTGGATAAAGATGAACGGGTTATCAAGATGGAAGGGAAAAACGCCAGAGACATTGAACCGGATTGGTTTGATGATCCGATTCAATTTGTATGCATGGATGTAAGCTTTATCTCCTGTAAGACCATTCTGGAACATATCTTACAAACCTTGAAATTTGAACATATTGCCTTTCTGATCAAACCGCAGTTTGAATGCGGACCTCAGTTTTTAAATAAAAAAGGAGTATTAAAAAATCCGAAGTTAGAAAAACGAATTGTTTCGGATATTGAAAACTATATTCGTTCCTACTTTGAAAAAGTAAATGTGATTGCCAGCCCGATTAAGGGAAGAAGCGGTAATCAGGAATATATGATGTATGCATCGAAAAGGAGGTAAAAAACATGTTGGAACAACTAATGGTCAAAAATTATATATTGTTTGAACATGCCTTTATCGACTTTGAAGATGGTATGTCGGTTATCACCGGTGAGACCGGTGCCGGAAAAAGCCTTTTGATTGATGCGATTGGATATTTAATGGGCGGCCGGATCAATACTGATATCGTCAGAAAAGGCAAAGATAAAGCTATTTTACAGATGGTGCTCACTTCGGACGACCGTGTGAACGCCTTGCTTGAAGAAAATGGCTTTGAAGTTGAAGATGAACTGATTATTTCACGTACTGTCAACAAAAACGGAAAAAGCTCCGTAAGAATCAACCAGCAGGTAACTACGCTTTCCTTTTTGAGACAGATTACCTCGATGCTGATTGATATTCATTCTCAAACGGATACCTACCGTTTAATGACAAACTCGGTACAGCTGGATTTACTTGATCAATATGCAGGTACCTTAGATTTGAAGGCAAAACTGGCATCTGTTTATAAAGAATATGATGATGCGCTTAAAGCGCTTACTACGGCAAAGGAACAGACTTACAGCGATGATGAGTTAGAATTTGTGACTGCCCGCTTAAATGAAATCAATGAAGATCCCATCACGGAAGAAGAGTGGCAAGCACTGCAAGAACAGATTCGCGAAGCAGCCGGTGCTTCTAAAAAGCTGGAAGAATACGCTTCAGCCATCTATCTTGTAGATCAGGATAATGGGATCAATGATAAATTGTGGAATCTTTATAAGATTTTAGATAAGGACTTGCACATCGATGATTTATCCAGCCAGATCTATGATATGTATTATCGTGTGCAGGATATCTCTGACCAGATCAAATCCAAGAAATCGTTACTCGAACAGAATGCAGCGGATTTAGATGCACTTCAGGAAAGAGAATACCGCATTCGTAAGTTACTTCGAAGACATGGCGGCTCGATTGCTTCTATGAACGAAGCAAAAGAAAAATATGAGAAAACAGTCGAAGCGATTCTTCATCGTGAAGATCTTTTAGAAAAGTTAGAGAAAAAGGTTAAGGTGACAGAGAAAGCTTATTTTGATCTGGCAGCTTCTTTAAGTAAAAAGCGTACTTCTGTCTTTGATGAATTAGCTTCCGCCTTAGAGATTCACTTTCATGACCTGATGTTAGAAAATGCCCGCTTTCAAATTGAACGGAAAGAAAAGGCACCTTCGGCAAACGGAATTGATCAAATTGAATTTATGGTTTCCATGAATCCGGGTCAGCCGTTTTCGCCATTAAAAGACTCTGCTTCCGGGGGTGAATTATCCCGATTGATGCTGGCTTTGAAAACTGTTTTCCATTCCCAGAACGGAATCCAGACCATTATTTTTGATGAAATTGATACCGGAGTCAGCGGCAGGGTAGCCTTTGCGATGGGAGAAAAGATGAAATCTCTTTCGCAGGACTATCAGGTATTATGTATTACCCATCTTGCCAGCGTTGCTGCCTGGGCTGATATTCATTATTCGGTATCTAAGAGTTCGGATCATGATCAAACCTATACGGTTGTAAACCGATTGGACAAAAATGAAACGCTAAATGAACTTGCCGTTATGGCTTCCGGCAACAACAGCACTGTGGCAATATCCGCCGCAAAAGAATTAAAAAAACGTGTAAGTGAGAAATCCCATGGCTAGAGTAATCTTTCATGTTGATCTCAACGCTTTTTTTGCGTCTGCCGAAGAGATCAAAAATCCAAGTTTAAAAGGCAAGCCGGTTGCTGTAGGCTCCATGTCCAAAAGAGGCGTTCTATCAACGGCTAACTATAAGGCAAGAGAATATGGCGTTCACAGTGCCATGCCTGTTTATATGGCTTTGGAGAAGTGTCCTGAATTGATTATTGTGCAGGGTGACTATAATTACTATCGTTCACTTTCCCGGCAGTTTTTTGCCTATTTGAATCGGTTTACCCATCAAATTGAGCCTGCCAGTATCGATGAGTGCTACATGGATGTAACCGAAGTTATCCGCAAGTATCCAAGACCCATGGATTTAGCTTTCCAAATTCAGGATGGAGTCTATCAGGAGCTTGGCTTAACCGTTTCTATCGGGGTGGCACCTACTAAATTTCTTGCTAAGATGGCATCCGATATGCGTAAGCCCCAGGGAATCACCATTCTTCGCAAATCCGATATTCCCTTGAAACTCTGGCCTTTGCCTATTGATGATTTATACGGTATCGGTAAAAAAACCGCTCCGATTCTTAAAGAGAAGGGAATTAAGACCATCGGTGATTTTGCGGCACCGGAAAATCAGGAAACAGTTCTAAAAATTACCGGTAAATCCGGATATGGATTACTTCAATGTGTATATGGTAAAAGCTCCGACCAGCTAAGTTTTTCTACAACACAGAAAAGTATTTCAATCTCCCGGACCTATGCTGTAGATATTTATACGATGGAAGAGCTGCTTACAAAGATAAGAAGTCTTGTTGATGAACTTTCAAAGAAGATGATCCGCGACAACCAGATGGGCAAGCAGATCTTATTAACATTAAGAGATACAGAGTTTCATAATGCGGTCAGATCGACTACATTAGATCACTATACCAATTCCTATCCGCAGATTTTACAGGCAGTAGAAAATCTGGCGGACCAGTACTTTGAACCGATTGGTTATCGTCATATCGGAATTCATGTCGGTTCTTTAAAATATGCCGATCAGATTGTAGAGCAGATCAGCTTATTTGAAACTCCGATTCAGAATACTGATATGATTGTGGAGCGGTTAAACCGCTCGATTGATTCAAAAGTTTTTATGAAGGCAAGCGACCTGTTAAAGAAGGATAAAAATGACTGAACTTCAAAAAGATTATTTTTTAGGTGAAGATGATATGTTGTACCAGCATCCTGATCATTTTCACTTTAATACCGACACCAAATTACTCGCCGGTTTTATGAAGATACGTAAAAATGAGTCTGTACTCGATATCGGTACCAATAATGGAGCGCTTTTATATGCAGCCGATAAACAGGATGTAAAAGAGCTTGTCGGTGTGGAAATCGTAGAAGAAGCCTGCCTGGTAGCCAAAAAAAATGTGGAAACATTTTTTAAGCATCCGGCACGTATTGTCAACAGTCCCGTTCAGACCTTTGCGTGGGAACCGTTTGATGTGGTGATTTCCAATCCGCCGTATTTTCGTGAGAAGGAAACCAATCCCAACATCCAGATGAATCTTCGTCAATACGGCCGGGTAGAAAAAAACTTAAAACTGGATGAGCTGGTGTTTCATGCAGCCCGCCTGCTTAAAAGCAACGGTCGTTTTTATCTTGTCCACCGTCCGAACCGGCTCAACGATATTATGATGGAATGTTTTAAACACAACTTCCGGATTAAGACGATTCAAGTTGCCTATGATTCCAACAACAATGCGAAAACACTTTTAATAGAAGCGATTAAGGAAGGAACGTGTGATAGCCGCATTCTTTCACCGATTTATATATGAAAATACATGAAGCTATTGATGATTATATCGTTCATATCACTGTGATAGAAAACAAGTCCATTCAAACAGTAAAGGCCTATAAACATGATCTGCAAACCTATGAAAACGCATTGAAGGAAATGGGTGTTGAAGATATGGAAGACATTTCTGTTGTAAGGATGGAACATTTTATCAATGAATTTTTAGATACCCATTCAAAGAGAAGTGCCAATCGAATGCTGGCGGCGATACGCTCTTTTCATAAATATACAACCTTGAATCATCCGGGCTTATATAATCCGGCTCGAAGTATTCAGGGCTTTTCCAACGAAAAACATTTACCAATCTATTGTTCCGAGGATGAAGTTACAAAATTATTATCTTCCTTCGGGAATAGTGAGAAAGATATTTATGAAAAGACCTTATTGGAAGTTTTGTATTCATGCGGACTTCGCGTAAGTGAACTATGCGGGTTAAAGCTCAACGATATTCACTTTGAAGAAGGTATTCTAAAGATCAAGGGCAAGGGAGGAAAGGAGCGCATCGTTCCGATCGCAAAACCCTGCATCGATCAGATGAAAACCTATGTAACATTGATCCGTCCTGAATGGGAGATCAAAAGGGTTCCTGAATTCTTTATCAATTCGCATGGAAGGACTTGTACAAGACAATACGTGCATAATCTTATCAAACGCAAAGTGGCAGAATTAAATCTGAATCCCAATATTTCGGCTCATAGCTTCCGCCACAGCTTTGCGACCCATCTATTAGATGGTAATGCGGATTTACGCGTTGTTCAGGAGCTTCTAGGCCACAGTGATATTCAGACAACCCAGATTTATACTCATGTTCAAAATAAACGTTTAAC
>JAGAWH010000183.1 GCA_017941505.1 Faecalicoccus sp.
GCAAAACAGATGGCAGAGAAAATTGGGAAAGATGTTGCCAAATATCAGGCAGAAAGTGCAGATAAAGAATCATAATCAAACAGAGAGTGGCATCATAGCCACTCTCTGTGCATTTAGTCGTATTTTTTTGGGAAGTTAACGTATAAGTTTTTTGTTTAATCATATCAACGTTTTTACCATAGGTGCACAAAAAAGGGACTTATGGTAATTTTATGCTCTATTTAAAACAGCCGGGGTTACCGGCTGTCACAATGCTGCATGGATAAAAAAAGAGCTGTTACGAAATGAATTCATTTCGTAACAACCCTTTCCAATTCTATTTAGATTTCTTCACCGTTGGATTCGCAAACTTTCTTATACCAATAGAAGCTGTCTTTTCTTTCACGGTGTAAGTCACCGTTTCCATCGTTGTCTTTGTCAACATAGATGAAACCGTAACGTTTTTTCATTTCACCGGTACTTGCGGATACCAAATCAATGCAGCCCCACATTGTATAACCCATCAAATCAACACCATGTTCAATGGCAATGGCCATCTCTTCGATGTGTTTACGCATATAGTCAATACGATAGTCATCGTGGAACTTGCCGTCCGCACTTCTTTCATCCACAGCACCTAAGCCATTTTCAACGATCATCAAAGGAATTTGGTAACGGTCATATACTGTTTCTAAGTAGTAACGTAAGCCCTTCGGGTCAATTGTCCAGCCCCATGCAGAAGCTTCCAGATAAGGGTTCGGTACGCCGCCCAACAGGTTTCCTTTACCTTTTGTCTTTTCAGGGTCTGTTGATACGGTATTGGATTGATAATAAGAGAAGCTGTAGAAGTCAACAACACCGGCTTTTAAGATGTCAGCATCTCTTTTTGCCAGAGATTTCATCAATTCTACATCAACACCGTTTTTTGCCCAATAAGAAGGAGCCCATGCAGAGTAAGCACCACGGCAATGTACATCACCGCAATAGAAATTGAATTCACGGTCTTTTTCAAGTGCTGCTACAACATCATCCGGATTGCAGGTATTTGGATAGTTAGCCGAGCCGGCAATCATACATCCTACCTTGTTTTCAGGGTCGATTTCATGCGCCTGTAATACTGCTTTGGCACTGGCTACAAACTGGTTATGTAAACCTACAAAACGTCTTTGCGGAACATCCCATTCTACATCGCCAAAACCTAACGGGCAGTCATGATCCGGTAAGATACCTAAGCCATAGATACCGCCGAATCCACCAATGGTACCACAGTTAATTTCATTAAATGTCAACCAATATTTAACTAGTCCCTTATATTCTGTAAAACATAATTTAGTGAACTTTAACCATAAATCAATGATCGCAGGATTATCCCATCCACCGTATTTATGAGAAAGTGCCAATGGGAATTCATAGTGAGAAATTGTAACTAAAGGTTCAATACCGCATTCTTTGCAGTGTTTAAAGATATTTTTATAGAAATCAATACCGGCTTGCAGAGGTTTTTCATCATCTCCATTCGGGAAGAAACGGCTCCATTGTACGGATAAACGGAAGCATTTGAATCCCATTTCCGCAAATAAGTCGATATCCTCTTTCCAATGATGATAGAAATCAATTGCCTCATGGCTTGGATAGTAGGTATCTGGACGTACACCAGCAGGTGTAATATAACGCGGTTTATCAACCGTGCCGCCCATGATAATATCCGGAACACTTAAGCCTTTGCCATCTGCATCATAGCCGCCTTCAAACTGGTTAGCTGCGGTAGCGCCACCCCATAAAAAACCTTTTGGAAATTTTGGCATAAAAATATTCTCCTTTACTTTATTTGTTAATAATATTATCGCAAAAAATAAGATAAAGGAGAATAGAAGAATTATCGTTTTTTTACAGAGATGTTTACCTTCCCAAATGATCTTATCGGTTACTGTTATGTACCGTAATGCAGGGAAACATGCAAGATATTTCATAGTAGATATTTGTTAAAATAAGTATAAGAAAGGAACCGCAAAATGGAACAATATATCCCACCATATTCCATCACAGATACCATGTTGATGCAGGCAGCACAGATTGCCGAAAAAGTCGGCAAATTAACTGCCTACCGAGCGTATGAGACAAAACCGTATTTGTGCCGTAACAATCATATACGCTCTGTTTATTCATCTCTGGCAATTGAGGCAAACTCTCTGTCGCTCGATGAAGTTCGAAGCGTGATTAACGGACAAAGCGTTACAGGGCCTGAAAAAGAAATCCAGGAAGTGAAAAATGCCCATCAGGCATATAGTATGCTGGGATCGTTTGATCCATATTCTGTTGAGGATTTAAAAAAACTTCACAACATCATGACACAGCACATCATCGAAACTTCGGGCAGATTCCGCAACCATAACGAAGGTGTGTTTAATGGTGACAAATGCATCTTTGTTGCGCCTCCCCCTCAATTGGTACCGAGTCTTGTGGATTCACTTTTTCATTGGCTGGATCACAGTCGAACGACGGTACATCCTTTGATATCCTCTTCGATATTTCACTATGAATTCGTTTTTATTCATCCTTTTTCGGATGGGAACGGACGCATGGCCAGATTATGGCAGACAGCACTTCTCATAGAATGGAATCCGATTTTTCGATATCTGCCATTAGAAAGTGAAATTCACTCCTTTCAAGATGCTTACTATGATGCGATCAGTGCAGGTCGTATTTCCGGCAATTCAAATGCCTTTATTGAATTTATGCTTGAAAAAATAAATCTCACATTGGACAAGGCTCTAAGACAGATTTCTAAAAAAGATGCATATCTTTCAAATTCTGTGCAAAAGCTTTTAGATATTATGGAATATGAAACACCATATACAGCTTTGCAGCTTATGGAGATGTTAGAGCTTAAATCAAGAGATAATTTTAGAAAGTTTTATCTAAATCCGGCGATTGAAAAAGGACTTGTTGTGATGGAAATCCCGGATAAACCGACAAGCCGCAATCAAACATATATCAAAATATAAATCGCAAAAGCGGAAGGTTATTCAATTCCTTCCGCTTACTTTTTTCCTTTATCGTTTTTTTAGAATAGCTATTGCTCCAAAATGGTGGATGTCAAATTGTTCCGGAGCTATTTTCTCCAATAATGCCATATGTTCTTTATTGAAACAATCAATCTGGTCCGGTGTTAGTGAAGCCCCTATTCCCCTGCAGGCATGAATCCTTCCTGCCCAGCTTTGGCGGGTAAATGGAACATTTAGATCAAATACTTCGTCATAGACTTTTTCAAAGTATTCATTATAACTAGGTGCAATTTTAACCGGATATCGTGTTGCACGAGCTCCAGTCCATGAAGGATTGTATTGTAGAACCAAATCCTCACTTGCCTTTGCGATTTTATCTTCAAAAGGCAGCCATGCCATTTGAAGTACGACAAGATGACCGTTTGGTTTTAATAAGTCATAAAGCTTTTTTGCGATTTTTTCATGATCAAAATACCAGAAGCACTGGCAGGCAGTACTCACAGCAAAAGTTCCGTCTAAATCTAAATCTTCTACAGAAGATACGATATAGTCTATATCCATCCCTTTCGATAATTCCCTTGCCTTTTCAATTTGGTTTTCAGAAATATCGACACCGGTCCATTTTGCACCGTATTTTGCCATATTTCTCGGTAATACACCGGTACCTGTTCCCAGATCCAATACCTTCTGACCTTTGATACAAAGTCCTCTATCGATTACCTTTTTATAAAATTCATCGGGATAAATATCTCGATATTTGGCATATTCATCCGATGTTCTTCCCCAGTCAAAAGGCTGTCCTTTATCAATTCTTTGATTTGAAATATCCATGTTTCCTCCTACTTCGGTAAATATCCCTTGCGGACATTTTCCTGAATGATCTCGTCGGTGACTTCAAATAATTTTTCCGATCCGAGTTTCGTTTTATTCTGACGGGAATAGACAGTGGAAGAAGATACGTTGTGTTCCTTCCAATCTCCTCCCTGATTACTGTTATTAAGCAGTAAAGGCTGTAAGTTATCTAATGAATGCGCAAATTTAGCTTCCGGTGTTTCGTAAGCTTCAAATTCATCAAACAAGGCAATCATCTGTTCTTTCTGATCTTGTGGGAGAAGTGAATAGATTCTTTCTTTGGCAGCATCTTCTCTTGCCTTCTGTGTTTTAATGGCTTCTGTATCATAGGCATAAGTATCTCCGGCATCAATTTCTACGATATCGTGAATCAAGCACATCATCATGACCTTTGCGATATCTACTTTTTCATTGGAGTATTCCTGTAATAAATACGCCATAATTGCCATATGCCAGGCATGCTCGGCATCGTTTTCTCTTCTTCCGTGACCGGAAAGATGAGTCTGTCTAAAGATATTTTTTTCTTTATCAATTTCTAATATAAAGTCCAACTGTTTCTGTAGTCTTTCATCCATAATTTCATACCTCACATACTTGATTATGTTAACACGGATGGTGTGTATTTTCCATTTTTAGAATATTTAGTCTTTGACTTTATTTTTTCGTATTAGAAAGTAGGAGGAACAATTTATGTCACAGATTCAACTTAGAAATGCAGGCATGAAAGGCCAAATGTATTTTGTACTATTCACAGATATTGACTTTGCCCAATATCACGCATCTTATTTTATTTGGGAAGAAAACCGATTACAGCAGATGTCAAGGAGGATTTGGAAATGACTAAAGATAAGGTGGGAAATCCGGCAATTTATAAAGCAGCGGATGCAATAGTTGAATTGAATGCCGATCCTGTTCTACGTGAACTAATCCGGCAGCGGGAAAAAGCTCGAAAAGACTATGATAATAAGCTTGCTATGGAGCGATTGGAAGGAAGAAAGGAAGGAAGATTAGAAGAAAATCAAAGAATTGTCGGAAATATGCGCATAAACGGCTTTTCCGAAGAACAAATTCAATCAGCACTTGGAGAAATCCTTAAAGGAAAGAACGAAAAAAAGAAAAAAATAGAAATTAGCGACGAAGATAAAATATGGCTTGCGATTGCCAAAATTAACTCCAAAGCAGCTTTAGAAGTGTACAAATCAAGGATACAGGACCCGGAAGTACAGAAGGTTTTGGATGCGATGTATGAACTCAATCAGGATCCTTTTATGAGTGAAAAAATACGCCAACATGAAATGGCAATTTTTGACTACTACAACGATATGTCCGTTGCGCGTCGAGAAGGAAAAGAGGAAGGAATATCCCAAGAACGTCAAAGAGTTGAAGAAAATATGCGCATAAACGGCTTTTCCGAAGAACAAATTCAATTAGCACTGGAATCAACATCTAGGTAAAAAGAACTACAAAAAAATAAAGACAGTGTAGTCAGTTGGTCGAATCAGCCGTCTGCACTCTCTTTTTTAATGATGAATTATCTTTGGATTCCTTTTGTATCCGCAAATGCCAGTGCCATGACCTCATCTTCTGTCACGTTATTGAGATCACCGGCAACAGTAGCTTTTAAAGCTCCGGCTGCTGAGGCAAAATCGATTGCCTTTTGCGGGTCATTCCATTTTAATAAGGCATGAATTAAGCCGCCTGCCATCGCATCCCCGGCACCTACTCTATCCAATATAGGAAGTAATGTTAATTCTTTGGTTTCATAAAACTGACCGTTATAGAGAACGCTTCGCCATTGGTTATGAGAAGCGCTTAAATCATCGAGTGCTACGGTAACGATGGTTTCAAAGTTGAAGATTTCCTTCATCTTTTTTAATACTTCTTCCATCGTTTTTCCTTCTACTTCCATACCTAAGCAGGTAGAAGCTTCCGATTCATTGGCAATGCAGACATCGACATACTCCATTAACGGAACCATAACTTCACACGCTTTTTCCGGACTCCATAACTTTGCCCGATAATTTAAATCACAGGATATTTTAAGTCCATGTTCCTTTGCCTTCTTACAGGCAAGCTCAATACACTTGGCAGCGCTGTCGGATATGGCAGCCGTAATACCGGACCAATGGAACCAATCCGCACCCTCAAAAGCTTTGTCAAAGTCAAACTCCGATGGGTCTGCCAAAGCCATAGAGCTATCTTTCCTATCATAGATAACCTTGGTTGGACGGATACTGGAGCCGGTATCACAGAAATAAATACCGAGTCTGTCCCCACCGCGAACAATGAAGCTGGTATCAACATCATGCATGCGGAGCGCATTTAATGCCGCCTGCCCGATATCATGTTTCGGTAATTTGGTGATAAAGGATACTTCATCTCCATAATCCGAACAGGAGGCTACCGCATTGGCTTCACTGCCTCCAAAAAATACCTGGAAATCTTCTGTATTGGTAAAACGTCTTCCCATCTCCGGGGATAAACGCATCAACATTTCACCCATTCCTACAACTTTAGCCATGTCTTACTTCCTTTACGATCTCTGCTGCCTCTTTGGCAAGCTTTTTAATTTCATCAAATTTCTTTTCTTTCAATAAATTTTCTTTGGCAATCCATGTCCCTCCGCAACAGAAAATTTTTGGATTGGAAAGATATTCTCTTACATTGGATGTATTTAATCCACCGGTTGGCATAAAGGATACACTCACATACGGGCCGGATAAAGCCTTGATCATATTAAGTCCTCCGCTTGCCTCTGCCGGGAAGAATTTCACTTCGGTCAGTCCAAGTTCCAATGCTCTTTCAATATCGCTTGGAGTACAGGTTCCCGGTACCATCGGCATCCCTTTTTCAAGTACATACGATACGATATTTGGATTTAATCCCGGTGATACGATAAATTTAGATCCGGATTCAATGGCCTTATCGACCTGTTCTTTGGTAAGAACCGTTCCGGCTCCCACCAACATTTCCGGATAGGCTTCACTCATAATTTTGATGGCATCAGCTGCCGCCTTGGTTCGAAAGGTTACTTCAGCACAGGGAAGTCCACCTTCTACCAGTGCCTTTGCCAGCGGCAGAGCATCTTCTACATCATTAATCACCACAACCGGTACAATACCGATCTCTTTTAATTTTTCATTAACTGGATTCATTTCTGTTTCTCCTTTTCCATTAAATCCCAGGCGCCTAACATATACATGATACCTAAAGCTCTGTCATATAAACCATATCCCGGTCTTACATTACCGGCTTTTTCTGTCCATAAATGTCTTCCGTGGTCAGGACGGATATATCCTTCATATCCTCCATCGTGATAAGCCCGTAGGATATCTAAGATACCGGTATCCCCATCCGAATCTCGATGGCTGGCTTCCGAGAAATCACCATTTGGGAAGTGCTTAACATTGCGAATATGGGCAAACGCAATCCGATCCACATGTTTTCTGACGATATCGGCTACATTATTATTCGGATTGGCATTTAAGCTTCCCGAGCATAATGTTAAGCAGTTATATGGATCATCTACCATTTTTAAAAAACGGGATATACTTTCTTCATCTACCAATAATCTAGGAAGGCCAAAGATATCCCATGGAGGATCATCCATATGGACGGCCATCTTAATATCGCATTCATGACAGACCGGCATTATTCTTTCTAAGAAATACTTAAAATTATCCCAAAGCTTTTCCTTAGTCACATCCTTATAGGCTTCAAATAATTCATCCAGTTTTGCCATACGTTCCGGTTCCCAGCCCGGAAAGGTCATATGATACTTTTCGGTAAAGCTCATCACATAGTCTGCCATCTCTTTGGGATCATCCTGAATCATATCTTTCTGATAATAAAGAGCAGTAGAGCCATCTCCTACCGGATGAAAGAGATCACTTCTTGTCCAGTCAAAGATCGGCATAAAATTATAACAGATGACCTTTACTCCAAAGGGTTTTAAATTACGTATTGTCTGAATATAGTTATCAATATATTTGTCTCTTGTCGGTAAACCAATCTTAATATCATCATGAACATTAACCGATTCTACGACATCTCCGTTAAAGCCATAGGCTTCAATCTGTTCCATGACTTTTGCGATTTCTTCTTTTTCCCATATAACGCCGGGCATCTTATCATGAAGGGCCCAGACAATTGTACTGACACCGGGTATCTGTTTAATATCCGATAGTTGAATATTATCGTTGCCTTCACCATACCAGCGAAATCCCATCTGCATATTAAATCTCCTTTTGTACTTGTTGTAAATATCATATCATTTTAGATAGAATATCCCCATACAAAAAGAGACACTTTCATGTCCCCTAAAGATTCTTTGTGAACTCTGCGGCAAATTTTTTATAGTTTTGGATGGTGGTATCACACCATTTATCAAAGGCTTCATCCTCGATTTTTAATTCTGGATGGGCATTCATATATTCCACAAACAGCTCTGCCCCTTTTTTGATGTCGATTTCTAATTGGACATCCGGGTTAAACTGTTTAACTTTGGAGATGTCATAAATCACCGAGAAATGTTTATCCCCATGCATCGATGATTTAAAATCATAAGTCTTGGATTCATCTAATAAATATTCAGAAATATAGACCGGTTTATACTCACCGCCAAGTGCCTTAGCCAGTGTTTCATAAATCATATCCCATGTATATACTTCCGGATTCATGACATGATAAATTTCACCGATTGCCTTTTCATTACAAACTAATGGTAAAAATAATTTGGCAAAATCGTTGGCATGGGTACATGCCCAGGTATTCTGTCCATCCCCATGTACAATGACTTCTTTTCCTCTAAGCATTCTGGAGGCAACGGACCAATATGTCTTTCCTTTAATAGATAAAGGATAGCGGGAATCCGAATAGGTTTGTGAAGGTCGAACAATTGTGATTGGGAAATCCTTTTCAGAAAGGAAGATTTTTTCACAGGCTTCTTTATTCTGTCCGTAAGCATAATATTTATTTCCATATGGCATGGTCTCATCTACATTACACGAAACAGAATGGTCAAGCGCACATACAGTAGAGATAAAGATAAATTGTTTTGTCTTACCTTTAAATAATTCGATATTTGTCTTAGCTTCTTCCGGCATCATAGTGATGAAGTTAATGACAGAATCAAATTCCATATCTTTCAATGCGGCTTTAACGCCTTCTACATCGTTTTTGATGTCACCGATAATACGATGTACACTTTCAGGTAATGTATCTTTTCTTTTACCTCTGTTTAAAACATATAATTCCACTTCAGGATCATTTGCCAGACCAAGTGTAATTGGTGTGGAGATGGTTCCTGTTCCTCCGATAACTAATACTTTTTTCATGATTTTTCTCCTTTTTCATCTTTATTTTAACACACAAAAAGAACGGCTTTTATGCCGTTCCTATAATTACCATTCTTGACGTAATTTTTCGAAGTCGAGATCTTTTTTCACTGATTTCCAGATACGCCATGTAATGAAGGCTGTGATCAAACCTGTCACAATATAGACAACACATACCGCGATGGCACCATTTCCTGCTACAACATATCCGCTTGATTCCATTCCGGTTTGCGTAAATGCTCTGCTGAAACTTAATATAAAATCATATCCGCCGTGAATGATACCGCATGCCCAGATATTTCGTGTTTTCCAATACAGGAACAACAATCCAAGTCCGAATACACCGGAAGATAAAGTTTTAAGCACTGCCTGTAAAATACCCATCGGATTATTGATCGGAGCACCTAATACATGAAGTCCACCGAATACCAGCGAGGTAACAATTGCACTGATCAGAAAAGCTTTTTTTGAATTGCGGAAGTGAATGATGATCGCATCATTTAAGATGGCTCTAAATGTCAATTCTTCAAATAAGCCAACTCCTAACATCATATATGCTAAGCAGGCTAACTGGAACAGCCAGTCCGGACGAAGATCAGAAGTCGCAACAGTCGTCATAAATCCAAAGATACCGACTACTGCGGCAAAGACTAAGAATCCGATACCTACTTTGATTACATAACCTGTGCTGTTACCGCAGGCTGAAGTAGTTCTTTCTCCTGAGATCTGATATAAGAAGAATAACATCGTTCCACATAACAGCATTCGAATGATGCCTTCCTGCAGGAATGTCTCTGCCGGAAGCATTTTAATTGAAAACATCGCGACCACAATTGCGATGATTGCGGTGCATAATGGATGAGTTTTTAAAAATGATATAAATTTTGCCATATTTGTTCTCCCTTTTTTTGTATATATCCTTTTTACAACTCAAATATACATCAGTCTTAATCACACAACCGTCACACAGAAATTAATTATTGAATAAAATGCGTACCGATCTTCTCTTCATACACCGGAGCTTTCACTCCGTTTTCTTTACCGGCTTCAATGGATTTTAACAGCCATGCCATATTCTGACCTAATGTACGCATGGTCTGTAATCCTTCCAAATCTTTTTCTACATCTTCTGCAGTAAATCCATGAACCTGGTTCCAATATTGAGAGCCTACTACATGCATATTTACAATCGTAAAATACATATTTAAGCGCTCAAAGGCAGCGGTTGCCCCACCACGTCTGCAGGATACGATCGAAGCACCGAGTTTTCCTTCCAATTTGTCTTTCGATGCACTGTAGAAAAGACGGTCCATAAAACTTGTGATTCGTCCGTTTGCTCCACCGTAATAAACCGGCGATCCAATCACAATTCCATCAAATTCATCGAGTCTTGCGGCAATCTCATTAACTTGATCATTAAATACACATTTTCCGGTTTTAGCACATGTTCCGCATGCCATGCAGTCTGCCATCGGCTTTGTTCCTAACCATACAATTTCCGATTCGATGTCGTTTTCCTTTAAGGTTTGGCATACTTCCTCCATTGCACGATTGACACAGCCACTCTTATGCGGACTTCCGTTTATAAATAATACTTTTGACATTTTCTTTCCTCCTGTATTTATCCTTTACTTTATTATGACACAAGCAAATGTATATTATTAAGCAGTATTTCTGTTATGAAAAATTTATTTTAAGAAATTGCCCTTTTGAAAGGGTATTGTGATATCGGTAGTTTATACTAAAAAATGTGGGAAGTATCCCACATATAGAGCACCATAACGGTGGCGGTTGTCCCTCATCTCTTGAGGGAGCTGGTCTCCCCTCTTTTGCAGAAATGTAAAGAGGTGATGTCCATGTATGATATCGGAATTATGATCACTCTTATTGCCATGACGATTGCTTCAATCAGTCTTGGCTTACAGATTGCTTCATACATAAACGAATCAACAAAAAACAATCGCCAGTCTGACAAACGTTAGCGATTGTTCGTTAACCTTTTGAGGGACAACCGTCATCGGTGCTCTCTTTACGTCTTTATAGTAACACTATTTCTATTC
Source organism: Faecalicoccus sp. (assembly GCA_017941505.1). The sequence continues at coordinate 11,233 of JAGAWH010000183.1, forward strand.
TTCTTCAATCACCACAAAATTTCAGATATTCATACAGCACTCTCATCATAGATGTATAACTGGAATAAGGCCAAAAGATTCGATGAAAATTAAAAATGACCGCCCGTCCAGCAAACGCTAGCAGTCATTTTTGTTAACCTTAAAGGACAACCGTCATCGGTGCTCCTTTTACGCCTTTATCGTAACACTATTCTTTTTCTTCTTCAATTACCGGAATATTTCAAATGTTAATGCTCTCTATTGCCTCTTCCATGATTTTATCCGGATCTGCTCCATCTAAATCAAGGCCAATTGCCTGTATGAGCTCAACATCCGGTATGCCATAATAAGCATTGGCCATCGTCTTAATATACTCATAGCCAAATTCATTTGGCACAAAGACTCCACCTGCGCTGGATACATAGTATATTTTCTTTGCCTTACATAATCCCATTGGCTTTCCTTCCGGTGTGTACGCAAAGGTAAGCCCAATCACATTGATATGTTCAATATACTGCTTAACTGCAGCAGGAAAAGATAAATCCCAATATGGAGCCGCTAATACAATCGTATCCGCTGCCGCAAATTGTTTTGCCAGATCAAAGATAGGATCTGAAAAATCCTTCTTATCGATGCAGTCCTGTCTGAAATTTAGAAATTCTTCAGTAGTTACAGGAAAGTTGACCTTTTCCAGACATACCTCTTCAATATCATCATTTAATTTTGAAAGTAAATGATCAGCTAATATTTTTGTACGGGAATTTTTTCGTACACAGGCATTGATAAATAAAATCATTTTTTCTCTCCTTCAAACAGACCTAATTCTACACAGGCATTCCATATACCATGTTTATCAGCATCCGTCGTGATTAAATCCGCTTTTTCTTTTAACTCTTCACAAGCATTGCCCATCGCAACACATGTCCAATCATCTACAAACATAGATAAATCGTTGGCTGCATCCCCAAACACAATCACATCTTCGTAAGGTGCTTCCAACATATCCATCATCTTACGAATTCCTCTTGCCTTATCGGTTGGCTCCACAAAGAAGTATTCTTTATGAAAGCGACACCATGGTAACTTATCCAGGCTTTTTAAAGAAAATTCACCTGGATAGTAGCAGGCTACATAGGCTTTATAGATTTCATCGCATTTTCTTGGATCCAATCCTTCTACTACCTTGGTTCCCATATAGATGTCATGAGTAAATTCGTAAAAAGATTCATCCGGACAGGAGCGAACCATCGAATTCTCTGTAGAAAGACCCCAGGGAAATCCTTTTTCTTTACATTCATCAATTAAGGCAATCACATCCTCTTTATTCAAAGGTTCAATGCCTAAAAATTTATCTTCCAGGGTCAGACCGTATCCTCCATCCGATACCATATTATGGATACCGGTTAATTCGATAAAGGATTGGGCCATAGATTGAGAACGTCCGGTGCAGATGGATAAGAAATGTCCTGCTTCCCTTAACTTTTGAAGTGCTTCATTGGCGGAATCCGGAATATAGGTATTTCCATATCCCCCGCAGGCAAGTGTCCCATCAATGTCAAAAAATAAATATTTACGTTTCATATAATCCCCTCTAATCTGTAATAACACTTGGCATTCTAATATCCAAATCATCCACCGGAATTTCATCCGACAACATCTTTTTGTAACATAAACAGATCATATCACCATGATATTCTCTCAAAAAGTGGTCATAATAACCGGCACCATGCCC
>JAGAWH010000016.1 GCA_017941505.1 Faecalicoccus sp.
AATACCTATTATTGCATAGATTAATAAGTATTATACTTAACTACATTTTTGCCCTTGAGCTTTTCCAATCCGTATTTGGGCTCACATAATCCGCTCCCAATAAAAAACGCCAACCTTTTTTTAGGTTGACGCCATTGGCTGCCTTTTAAGCAGCTTTGTGTCTTTGAATTGCCTCTCCGGTGGAGCAGCAGATGATATTTTTACAGGAAGAAACTTTCTGGCAGATGGCTTCAAATTTCTGCCAGTTACTTTCATTGGTTCCAAAGTCAAATTCATATCCATGCGCAAACATCAAAAAGAATAAATCTTCATCCGATTCAGCCTTAATAAAATCATCAATCAGCTTCAAGGCATTTTTCTTAATATGCCAGCATGTCATCGGCATATGATATGGATCTTCCGGAAACTTAAAGGATGGATTGGATTTAATCGTACGGGCATATTGAATACCTGCTTTTTTTAAGATCGATGTACATTTTTCATCCGACATGCCGTATGGATACGCAAAGCCAATGATTTCCTGATTGAACTTTTCCGATAGATTTTTTACATCCTCTATGATTTGTCTTTCTTTTTCCTTCTCATCGCATCTTTTTACATTTTTGTGTTCTAAGGTATGTGATGCGATTTCAAAACCTTCATAAACAGAAATGACTTCATCTTCCGGGATGCGGAAGTGTTCTACATATGGAAGAAGGTGTCTTCCCTTTACATTAAATTTATCGGCAGGAACTTCCGTTATTCCTAAATTGCCGATTCTTCCTTCATAGGTCTTATCCCCATATAACCCGGAATTCAGATTAAAAGTGGCTCCCATATTGTATTTCTTTAATATTTCGATGATTCGCTTATCCTGTTCTAAGCCATCATCAAAATTCCATGTAAAATATTTTTTACCCATTCCGTTCTCCTTTGTATAATTCATCCATTAAATGATAGACTTCCTTACTTTCGGGATAATCCGGACACATGACTGAAAAGACATGAACCAGTTTATTCTCTGTACCTTTATCATAATCTTTTATACTGTGTTTAAATCCCTTTTCTTCTAATAACTGACAGAATTTTAAGGAATCCCTGCGGATCATATCCTCTTGGCTGGTTATTTGAAGAATTGGCGGTAAGCTTGTTTCATTTAATAATAAAGAAGGATCTAAGATATAAGGCAAGTATTCTTTTCCTTTATCTTCTTGATTCCATACCACATTGGAGATGGCAGACATAATATCCTTTCTCTGGGTATCCAGCATGATGGATATCATGGTTGAAGCTTTAAAATGCAGATGGTTTCCTTCGATTTTGAATTTTTCACATAAGGAAGGACTGTTTGTAAGGGCAAGACCAAACAAGGATAATAAAGCTCCTGCCGAATCACCGGAGATATAGAGATTGTTTAAATTTAAACCCAGTTTTTCTGCGTTTTTTTCCAAGAACGCAAAGGCATGCATAATATCATCAATTTGATGCCAAAGTGTTGTCTCAGGAATTCTTCGATACGATAAGCTGACAACGGTATATCCCATTTTGGCGATTTCATAATTGAAGTGCGCATTGACCTCTTTATACGAGGCAAACAGACCGCCTCCGTGAATATTGATCATAACAGGATCTAAAGGACTTCCGTCCTTTCTGCGGTAAATATCGAATAAATGACCGATTTCACCATCATCGATATAAGGGATATCCTTGATGATTTCCAACATTGAAATATCGGGATGCTGCTTGGCAATGCGTTTGGCATCTCCGGATTCAAAGACATATCTCCATACACGGGTCATCAATTTTGACATGGCACACCTCTTCTTTCTAAAAAAAGTATAGGAAATTAAAACATCCAATTATATAATTAATTTGCGATAATTATTGTTTATTTGTTTAGAAAGGAAATTTCTTATGGAAAAGCCAATCGAGAGACAGATACGGGATTCCGAAGCCGATACCATCAATACCACCTATTGGCGGGTAGAGCCTTTTTTCCGCATGATCAAACAGGGTAAGACCAAAGAATTAATGAACTCATTAGATCTGAATGTCTTTGATGTAGATTTTCACGAACGGATCGGAAAGGATAAGAAAAAAGAAATAGAATATATGACTGTATCTGTCATCAATACCTTTATGATTGCAGCCATACAGGGTGGTGTATATCCACCCGATGCCAACCGTATTGCCGATGTGGCTTTGACTCGATTAGTTTCACTGAAAAAACTAGTTGAGATTCCCGATATCATCAAAGAAGCCGGTTATGATTTCTGTAAAGCAGTGGAAAAAGCCACCAAAGAAAAAATTGATAACCGGCACGTAGAAAATGCCATCCATTATATCCGTGATCATTTAACGCAGAAATTCACAGTGGGTGATATTGCCGAAAGCACAGGAATCAGCTCTTATTATCTATGTCATGTTTTCAAAAAAGAAACCGGTAAAACAATTACAGAATATATTCGAGACAAGCGCATTGAAGCAGCTTCCGAATTATTATTAAATTCCAATCATTCGATTGCCTATATTGCCACCTTGTTTCAATTCTGTGATCAAAGCTATTTTGTCTCCGTCTTTAAAAAGAAAATGGGACAGACACCCGGTGCCTACCGAAACACAAAAGAGCATTGATTTAGTCAATGCTCTGTTTCTTTAAAAAATCATAGATTGTGTTACATACAATATCCAAATGACTGTTGTAACAATGATCATCCTGCGGGATGATTTCAAATTGACAGTTCGCATATTGTTTGGAAGCCTTCATAGAATAAGAAATCGGAACGGCTTCATCCTTATCCCCATGTACGATCAATACCGGTTTAGTATAGCGCTCAATGGCAGGCTCTACATAGATCATCTGGGCCACACGCAAATAGTTAGCACCCAATTGAAGATCCTTGGTACCGATATAGTCTGGAATGTGGATTGGATCAAAAGGTACTCCTAACATGATTCCCTGTCTTGCTCCTTCCGGAATCACAAGTGCAGGTGACATCGGAATAATAGCCTTATAGTCATCCGGGCGCATACCGGCTGCCAGCATCGTCAAAAGTCCTCCCTGGGAGTGTCCGCAAAGATATAAATTTTTCACAAACGGAAGTTCTTTGGCATAATCTGTTACAGTCATGATATTGGAGATCCATTTAAATAAAGTATGATTTTTAAATTCACCCCCGCTTTGTCCATGACCATACATCTCTGTCCGAAGCACGGCCATACCTGCCTTATTGATGGCTTTTTGGACACCGATAATATGTTCTTCCTCCATATGTCCAGTAAATCCATGCACTAAGATAACTAAAGAATCGGTATCATTGTCCGGCATATCGAGCTTGGCATGAAGCTGTATGCCATCATCTTCTATATAAAATTCTTTCATTTTGTCTCCCATCTTTTTCTAAGTAAGTAAGCTGCATCCTTAGGCTGTCTGTTTCTTGTAAAGACACCTTTTTTATTGCCGTTTACGCGCATGGTTCCTTCACTTGTCTGGAAATCCGCAAAGTTCCATGTAAGCTCACCCTGCACAAAGTCAAAGGAATCAATGACGCTGAAGGTCATTTCATAATAGGCGTTCTGGTATTCCTGTGTCCACATAACTCCCGGTAATTTATGTTCAAATACGCTGGTATCTGCTCCAAATTCGGTAAAGATCAAAGGCTTATCCTCACATACTTTTTTCCAGTCTTCCATCTCTTTACGGAAGATGAATTCTGCTTCTGAGATTTCATTTCCTCCACCTACATACCATCCGTAATATCGGTTCAAGCTGATAAAGTCGCATAGCTGATAACATAAACAGCGGTTTGGTGTACTGTTGAAGACAAGAGCACCGGTTAGTGGACGCTTCTGCATGTCAATTTCTCTGGCATATTCAAATAATGGGGCAAAATAATGATAGGCTGCCTCATATGTAGTTTCCGGCTCATTGAATAAAGAGAACGCAATCACAGAAGGATGATTTTTATCTCTCTGGATCATTTCCTTAATCATCTGTTTATGATGGCTCTGTAACTTTGAGATTGTATCGGATTCAAAGAAATGCGTATTAGCACCTCCTGCTCCGGCCGCAAAGTTAACAAGGGAGCGCATCATTCCTACTGCCGGTACCTCATCGATGATTAAGAAACCTTCTTCATCTGCCATTTGATACCAGCCTTCGTCATATGGATAATGACTGGTCCTGAAACAGTTCGCATGGCTCCATTTCATCAATTCAAAATCACGTTTGGCAAGACTGTAGTTAAAGGTGCGTCCGATTACTTCAAAGTCTTCGTGTTTGCCATAACCTTTTAAATAGATTGGTTTATTATTTAGAAGGATTTGATTGCCTTTGACTTCAATGGTTCGAATACCGATCTTGGAAGGGTATTTATCCACGATGGTATCACCATCTTTGATCAATAAAATCAAGGAATATAAATATCCATCACCAATGGACCAAAGATGTGGCTTATCCACGATCAGTGTTCCATCTTTTCCCTTTTGCGATGCCACCTTCTGTCCTTCCTGGTCAAAAAGTTCTGCATAAATTTCGTGTTCTCCGTTTGTTTCAACATAATAATGAATCTTGGCATGATCATCCATTAATTCAATATCAGTATCATAATCAAGAATTGCCTCTTTTGGCTGCGTAAAAATCACAACACTTCGCTGCAGTCCGGAATAGTTAAAGAAATCAAAATACGGCTGGGCAATTTTATTGCCGTTATGAAGCACCTTTACTGTGCCACATGGCATAGATGCCTCATTTAATTCATTATTGACCTTTACAACCAGCTTATTTTTAGCGTTTATTTTTACATCATCAGTAATCTTAAATACCGCCGGTGTATATCCACCTTCATGAGATCCGACATGTTTTCCATTGATAAAAACATCACCTCTATGAGATATAGAGCCAAAGCGCAAATAGATATCTCGATTGCCCATATCTTCCATATACCAGCTTGTCTCATACCAGAAATCACCGCAATAATCCCGCTTTTGGACCTCTGTATAAAGGTCGGCAAAAGAGCCCGGTACCGGCATCTTTTCAGCCGACACAAAGCCTTCATTCCATCCTTTTTCTAATCCTTCATCGGATGGATCAAAGGAAAATTTCCATAATCCATCTAAAGAGAAAAAATTCCGTGTTTCATTACGGGATGGATATAATAATGTTTCGTTCATATTCATTCTCCCGATAAAATAAAAGACTGAAGTCTTACTTTATTCTTATATTAACATTTTTTTCTTTAGTTTACTTTATCGATTGATAATGTTCCTATAGATCGACTCAATCAAGGCGCGATAATCAACGTTTTTACCATAAGTGGTTTAAAAAAGGACTTATGGTAATTTTATGCTCTATTTAAAACAGCCGGGGTTACCGGCTGTTACTATGCCCTTCTACGCAAACAGATCATCTCCAGTTATAACAGCTTGGATATCTGATGAATATGCATTTTCTACCAGACCATATGTTGTGATCAAAGTTAGATGGATAACACTTTTTGTTTGAGTTACTTTTTGAAAATCGGAAATTTTCCGTCTTTGGGCACGGTCAAATTCCGCATCTGCCATATACTCCGTCTGAGTGTATTTCATCTCGCATAAATTAATCACCTGATCTTTTCTTGCGATCAGTAAATCAATCTGTGAACCAAATAATCCTTTCTCTTTATCGGGAGGGCAGCTCCAGGCATTCGTTTCACAATAAACTCCGGAAATGCCAAGAGCTTTTTTAATCTGAGGTACATGTTCAAGACACACCTTTTCAAATGCTACACCGCTCCAGGCATTGATTTTCGGAGAATTAATCTGATTCTTCCAATAATTCTCATCAAAACTTTTATCACGAATGAAGCGATAATAAAATAATGAATAATTATCGATAATTTGATACAGACTTTCCCGTTTTTTATATCCATAAGGAATATATCGTCGGATAAAGCCACAATTTTCAAGCTCGGTCAGTTTTTTGCTTAAAGCACCGCTTCCACCGATTCCGGTTTTATGAATAATCTGATCTCTAGTAAGCCCTTTGCCGGACACGGATAAGGCTTCTATGATTTTGATATATTGTTCCGGTTTATTGAATAACGCCTTATATAGATTATCGTATTCATTGCCTAAAACAGCCCCTTCTTTAAAGAATAAGTCATCGATATTCTGCGGAAGACTTTTTCCCTTTCGAAGAAGGCTCCAGTAATACGGAACACCTCCCATAATCATGTAACATTGAAGAATTTGATAACGATTCATTACAATGTGCCGGGAATTTAAATATTGTTCGCATTCAGCCAGGGTAAATGGCTTCAGATGGATTTGTCCGGTTAATCGATTGTGCAGTCCACCCTTAGCGTTCACTATATTATCTGTCATCCAGTAGGTTGCGGATGCACACACAATCAGAATAATATCCTTTTCTCTTCTGGCCGTAGCCCACCCATTCCAGAAGCTCTCAAGCGCTGAAATCAAATCGTTTCCTACCGAGCTCATCCAGGATAATTCATCCAGAAAAATCACTTTTTTTTCATCTTTGGATTGAAGGAGAAGCTGCTTAAGCATAGCAAATGCTTCGTTCCACGATGATAGCTTCCTATCGCACTTCATCCCATATTCTTCCAGCGATTCAGCAAATCTATCTAATTGCATCTGTTTTCGTTTTCCCGCAGGACATCCGGTATTACTGACACCGGTATGCTGAAAAGTGAATCGATGGTTGAAACTCTCTCGAACCAGGTACGTTTTTCCTATGCGTCTTCGACCGAATACCGCCACAAATTGCGGTTCATCCTCATCAAGTAATGATTGAAGATATTGTTTTTCTTCTTTGCGACCTATCATGACTACACCTCACAAAATTACTTTATCTTTGTTTTTTGTATACTTATGGTAATTTTATATACATTTATTATAACGTTAACTTCCCAAGTGAGTACGACTCATTAAAATGATATTAAGTTTAAATGGCAGAAAACTGCTTAAATAAAGCAGATTCTGCCATTTTTATGTGACATCGGGCATGGAGTATGATATACTATATATAGTCGTATATACGACTTAGTACGGAGGCCC
>JAGAWH010000184.1 GCA_017941505.1 Faecalicoccus sp.
AGCTTCAAAGAACGATACATGTATATTTACCGAATGATTATTATCAATCGGATGAAAAGTATCCGGTGATGTACTATTTTGATGGACATAACTTGTTCAATGATGAAGATGCGACCTATGGGAAATCATGGGGTATTCGTGAATTCTTAGATCACTATGATAAGAAATTTATTATTGTGGGAATTGAATGTAACCATGAAGGAAATAAGCGGCTGGAAGAATTCAGCCCTTATCACTACAGCACCTCCTATTGGGGAGAAGTGAACGGAACCGGGGACAAGCTGATGGATTGGGTTGTCTATGAGCTGAAACCGATGATTGATGCCAAATATCGAACCTATCCATTCCGTGAATGTACCGGAATTGCCGGCAGTTCAATGGGTGGCTTAATGGCTCTTTATACCATTATCAAGCACAATGAATGGTTTTCTAAGGCTGCCTGTATATCATCGGCAATCGGTGTGTGCAATAAACAGTTAAAGGAAGAACTTGCGAAAACCTATATCCGACCGGATACAAGGGTGTATCTGAGCATGGGAACCCGCGAAGGATCAAGCAGAAGAAATGTGGCGATCGGCGCATCAATCAACCGCTGGTATGCCAATTGGTTTAAAGACCACGAGGCATATTCGTATTTGAATATTGTGGAAGGCGGCCAGCATAACGAGGCATCCTGGGAAAAGGAAAATCCAATCTATTTTGACTTTTTATGGAAATAAAAGTGACAGCGAAAGCTGCCACTTTTATTTTACGAATAAATCAATGATATATACCGCAAGGCAGGCTGCCATGGCCACCGTAATAAGGCTTTTTTCTTTATAAGCCAGATAGAGACCGATGGCACATCCTCCGATACAGGCAGGTAAGCTGCCTCCGGATGAAAAGATGGCAGGAAATGTCATCGCACCAAGTACGGCATACGGTACATAGTATAAAAAGGATTTAATAAAGGTACTTTTGATCTCTTTCTGGAAGAAGGTCAATGGTAACATACGAATCAAATAGGTCGTAAGTGCCATTGTCACAATGTAGGGAATATAGTCAGTATTACTCATTGTTGTCCTCCTTTACCGGGAAGAAATAAGCTCCAAAACCGGCCGCAATCAAGGTACAGATAATAATCGCAAAGCCGGATGATATCTCAACCCATGGCTTGATGATTGCGATGATGCAGCTGCATAGAATCGAAATACATAATACGATTCGAATAGGGTGCGATTTCTTAGCCGGTGGGATGATAATCGCAAGAAACATACCGTAAATCGCAATTCCTAGAGCATTTTGAAGTGATTTTGGCATTAAGCTGGTCGCGATACCGCCGGTAAGCGTTCCAAGTGTCCATCCTATTACCGGAAGAATGATCAAACCTGCCATATAACGGGCACCGATCTTTCCTTCTTTGGAGCTTGCCATCGCAAAGATTTCATCAGTAATCCCAAAGGAGATTAAGGATCTTTGCCATGTGCTGAGCTTCTTATCAATTTTCTGGGTGAGTGATAAAGACATCAATAAATAGCGCGAGTTGATAATAAGCTGGGATAGGGCCACCTCCATTAAAGGAGCCCCTTCAATGATCAAAGCCATGCCTCCGTATTGGCCCGCACTGGTAAGACATGTCAAAGAGATGACAACCGCAACCCATATGGGAACGTTATTGGCAGCTGCCAGCATGCCAAATGTGATGGATACCGAAAAGTATCCTACCGCAATAGGGATGCTGTCTTCCAATCCCTGTTTAAAACTGTTTTGTATATTCATAATCTCATCCTTTACCGATTTATTATAAGACAAATGTGGGCATTTCCATATAATTTTGAAAAAAATATATGATAAAATTTCAAATGTTAAGGAGTTTTTATTATGAATTATCAAGCCGTATTATTTGATTTGGATGGAACTTTACTGCCTATGGATCAAGATCAGTTTGTCGAATATTATTTTGGTTATTTGGCAAAGAAGATGATTCCCCACGGTTTTGAACCGAAATTATTGATGAAAACAATATGGACAGGAGTGGCAGCTATGGTTGTCAACGACAATTCATGTACCAATGAAGAGTGTTTCTGGAAAGTTATGCAGAAGCAGTATGGGGATGATGTTATTGAAAAGCTTCCTGTTTTTGAAGAATTCTATGCCAATGAATTTCAATATGCCCAGAAAGTATGTGGATTTAATCCATATGCCGCAAAAATAATCACATTCCTTAAGGATAAAGGTGTACCGGTTGTATTGGCGACCAATCCGATTTTTCCTCAGATTGCGACATACTCCAGAATACGCTGGGCAGGATTGAAACCGGAAGACTTTGAATGGATCACCACCTATGAAAATATCGGCTTATCAAAGCCGAATCCCGCTTACTATGAGGAAATATTAAATAAAATGGGATATGACGGGCAGAAGTGTTTGATGGTCGGTAACGATGTATCGGAAGATCTAACTGCCAAGATGACCGGCATGGATGTTTATCTTGTCACAGATTGTCTGATCAATTCAAAAAATCAAGATATTACGGATTACAAACAGGGAAGTTTAGAAGATTTTTATCATTATTTGGAGGAGAATTATGAATAGTATTTTTCATCGAACCAGTATTCGAAAATTTAAGAGCACACCGGTAGAATCAGAAAAAATTGATATGATGATGAAGGCCGCTATGCAGGCACCTTCGGCCGGCAATCAGCAGCCATGGGAATTCTACATCACCGATAATAAAGAGATCATTCAAAAGTTATCCAAGGTAAGTCCCTACTCAGGATGTTTAGCCGATGCCCCACTTGCCATAGTGGTATGTGCTAAAAAAGAATGCCGTATGCCGGAATATGCCTATATTGACTGCAGTATTGCGTGTGAAAATCTATGGCTGGAAGCCGATGAATTAGGACTTGGTGCAGTATGGTTAGGCATTGCTCCATTAGTGGAGAGAATGCGGGCAGTAGAAGATATTGTGCAGATACCGGATTCATTGGAAGCTTTTGCGCTTTTTGCGGTAGGTTACCCTGATCAGATCAAAGAGCAGCAGGACAGATACGATCCAAATAGAATTCACTATATAAAATAAAGAAGCGACATAACATCGCTTCTTTTCTGTGTGTCGGGCATGGCACATCTCTAGTTGGTGAAAGTCCAACCGCAGGTAGTTACCGCCAAGCGTAGTGAACCCCAAGTGGAAGACAGTGATGTCCAGATGAAGGAAGGGGCTAGCAAAACTTCCGAGCCTACG
>JAGAWH010000185.1 GCA_017941505.1 Faecalicoccus sp.
TTATTCGTGATTCAATACAAATGTAGCGCCGTATACGAGACCCGTACGTACGGTGCAATGGGAGGGGTGAAAATTATTATTTTCCCTCTACCCTATTTATTCAATCGCATCTACGACATCGGTCGTAAATTTTTTCTCTAAAGGTGGAATTTCATCAATCTTGTACGGTGTCATCTGATATACGATGTAGTTGAGCCAATTGGAATATAATAGATTGGCTGAACTTCTCCAGGATTGGATAGGTTCTTTGGTGTCGTCGTTATCCGGATAATAATTCTTTGGGACTTCAATCGGAAGTCCTTTATTTTTATCACGCAGATATTCTTTTTCCAATGTTCTTTTATCGTATTCAGAGTGCCCTGTCACAAAGATTTGTCTGGCACCCTGGTTGGATACGCAATAGATGCCGGCTTCCTTTGAAGAGGCCAATACTTTTAAGTAAGGACATTGGCGGATTTCATCTTCATCACTGACTGTGTGGCGGGAATGCGGAACCATAAAGGAGTCATCAAATCCTCTAAAAAGAATGGATGTCTTTCTTTCTACTTCATGAGGGAATACGCCAAACAGCTTTTTCTCCAAAGGAATCTTATCGATTCCATAGTGATAATATAATCCTGCCTGCGCTCCCCAGCAAATGTGAACGGTAGAATAAACATGTGTTTTTGACCATTCCATTACCTGACACAGCTCATCCCAATATTCGACTTCTTCAAACTCCATCAGCTCTACAGGAGCCCCTGTAATCACAAAGCCATCGTAGTAACGGTATTTTACTTCGTCAAAGGTATCGTAGAATTTCAACATATGTTCTGCAGATATATTTTTCGAAACGTGTGATTTCATCTGCATTAAATCTAATTCCACATGAATCGGTGTATTACCTAATAATCTGGCAAACTGCGTTTCGGTTTCGATTTTAGTAGGCATCAGATTTAACAACAATATTTTTAAAGGGCGGATTTGTTGGGTATCTGCTCTTCTCTGGGTCATGACAAAGATATTCTCTTCGGTTAATGTTTTATGCGCCGGAAGATCATTTGGGATAATTATCATTTTAAAGCCCCCTTCTATACTGATAGAGTATATTGTATCAAAAAAAGTAAAAAAATGGTAATCAATTGATTTGCGAGGGATTATGTTAACACAGACATATTATTTTGTATTAAAATGATGTCATGAAAATGGGTTCAATTAAACGAAGAGTATTTATCGGTGCTACCGTAATTACCGTTATTCTAATGTTAATTATGCTGGTGGTGAGTTATTCAGCATGTCGTGATCTTGCCTTTGGTGTTTATGGGGTCAGCGTGGAAATTACGGCAGATAACTTATCGGAAGATGATGATGTGCAGGCTTACACCAGAGTTTTATCCAAAGATGTAATGGCGGTTTATAATTCCGATTCAGAAGTAAAAGATTATTCATCGGTTATGCAAAGTGATGCGTATCTTAACCTGATTAAGTATCTCAACAGCTTTCGAAAGACAAATTCGATTAAGTATTTGACTGTTGTTACGGTTGACGAAGAAAAAGGGGTTTATGTATTTCTTGCCGATGCGGATGCTTATGAAAATTTAACGGGCAGTGTCAGTTACCCAGGCGACTCCTGGCAATTGACAGAAGAGGAATTAGAACTGTATAGAGAACATCAGGTCGTGTTACCTGCGCATGTTACCAACATGGATAAACATGAAGATTATCTTTGCAGTGCCGCCAGTGCTGTAAGGGGCGTGGATGGTAAACCGGTTGCCTTTGTGGTCGCAGATTTATCTTTGACGGAAATGCAGGAAGGAGCAAGGCAGTCAACTATTCTTTATGCACCTTACCTGATTGCGATTATTTTCGCAATGGGTATGATTGCGGTATTCCTTGCCGGACATTATTTGATACAGCCTTTGGAAACAATCACTACTGCATCCAATCGATTTATCAAGAACCGTAAAAATAACGAAGAAGGACCGACAAGTTTCTTCAGTAATTTGCAGGTAGAAGCAGGCGGAGAAGAAATTGTTCAACTCTCACAATCTCTGTCTATTCTGGAGTCGCAGTTAAATGAATATATTACGAACTTAAAGGAAGTCACAGAAGAGAATGCCCGTATCCATACGGAGTTAAGTCTGGCATCTAAAATTCAAAGCAGTATGTTACCGGATATACCGGACTCTGATAAATATGATATTTATGCCATGATGTTACCGGCAAGAGAAGTTGGTGGAGACTTCTACGACTTTATCGAGCTGGATGATACACATGTTGCTCTGGTTGTTGCGGATGCATCGGGTAAAGGTGTTCCTGCATCGCTTGTGGTGACCAATGTGAAGGCAAGAATTCACAGCTTAGTCTATACGATGAGTACACCTGGTGAAGTCCTACACGCATTAAATAATATTATCTGTAAGGATAACAGCATGAACATGTTTGTAACGATGTGGCTTGGATATGTTGATTTAGCGAACGGAACATTGACTTACGCAAATGCCGGACATGAAAATCCTGCTCTTTTCCAAAATGGGGAATGGAATTATCGAAAAGAGAAACATGGATTGGTCTTAGGCGGAATCGAAAATATGACTTATGAAAATTTCACGGTACAATTAGAAGCAGGCGATATGGTCTTCCAGTATTCCGATGGAATCACGGAAGCTCAAAATGCCGATGGTGAACAATTCAAAGCGGAAGGCTTGATGAATGTTCTGAAAGAAACAAATACTTCAAGATCTTTAAATGTTGTGGATAGAGTAACTGAGCGCATATTAGAGTTTGAAGACGGAACCGAACAATTTGATGATATCACAATGTTGTGCTTCCAATATAAGGATGTAAAAACTGCAGTATTTGAGGCTAAGAATGAAAACTTAGATAAAGTCACCGAATTTGTTGAACAAAATATTCACTGTTCCATGAAAACGCAGATACAGATTAATTTAGCAGTGGAAGAAATCTTTGTGAATATTGCCTGCTATGCATATGGAGATAAGCAGGGGAATGTAACGGTTAAGGTTGCCAATTATAAAAATGAAGCAGAGATTACGTTTATGGATTCCGGTATACCTTTTAATCCTCTTCAAAAAGAAGATCCAAACATTCACCTATCCAGTGACCAGCGTCAAATCGGAGGATTGGGTATTTTTATCGCAAAAAATATCATGGATGAAGTCCGTTATGAGTACAAAAATGATATGAATCAGTTGTATATGCGGAAATGTTTCGATAAAATAGGAACGAGTAAAGATATAAATTAATTTGATTTGTAACAGTGTAATTTCGAATATAGGAGGCAGTATGGAATTAAAGAGCAATAGAGATAATGATAAATTAACAGTATGCCCGGTAGGTAAAATGGATACAAATTCTTCACCGGAAGTGGAAAAATTCCTGGATTCTTCATTGGATGATGTGAAAGAGCTTGTATTTGACTTTTCTGACTTAGATTATATTTCTTCTACAGGGTTACGAGTTCTTCTCAGTGCTCAGAAAAAAATGAATCAGCAGGGAAGTATGAAAGTGATCAACGTAAAACCGGAAGTAGAGGAAATCTTAGAACTTACAGGATTTACAGAAATCTTAACAATTGAGTAAAAAAAGATGGAGGAAACGAATAAAATTTCCTCCATTATTTTTTAAGCAGCATCTAATGCCTGAGCTAAATCGGCAATTAGATCTTCAGCATCTTCTAAGCCGCAGGAATAACGTACCATATCCGGAGATACGCCGGCAGCCACTAATTCTTCGTCTGTCATCTGACGGTGAGTTGAGCTTGCAGGATGCAGGCAGCATGTTCTGGCATCGGCAACATGGGTTTCAATGGCAGCGACTTTTAATCCTTTCATGAAGGCTTCGGCAGCTTTTCTTCCACCTTCAATTTCAAAGGATACTACACCGCAGGATCCCTTTGGCAGATATTTCTGTGCTAAAGGATAATAAGGATCGCTTTCCAGTCCGCTGTAGTGTACTGTACGGATCTTTGGATGGTTTTCTAAGAACTTAGCAACCTTTAATGCGTTTTCGCTGTGACGAGGCATACGTACATGCAGGCTTTCCAATCCAAGATTTAAATAGAAGGCATTCTGCGGAGACTGAATGCTTCCTAAGTCACGCATAATCTGCGCTGTAGCCTTTGTGATAAAAGCTCCTTCTAAACCAAAACGTTCTGTATAAGTGATTCCGTGGTAAGATTCATCCGGTGTTGTTAAGCCAGGGAATTTGTCCGGGTATTTTGTCCAGTCAAATTTACCGGAATCTACGATAGCTCCACCGACTGCTACACCGTGTCCATCCATATATTTTGTAGTGGAATGAGTAACGATGTCTGCACCCCATTCAAATGGACGGCATAATACCGGAGTCGCAAAGGTGTTATCTACAATTAACGGAACACCATGTGCATGGGCAGCTTTCGCAAACTTTTCAATATCTAAAACAGTTAATGCCGGGTTAGCGATTGTTTCACCAAATACAGCTTTTGTGTTTGGCTTGAATGCGGCATTTAATTCTTCTTCTGTGCAATCCGGAGATACGAAGGTAAAATCAATACCCATACGGCGCATTGTCACATTGAATAAGTTGAAGCTTCCGCCATAGATGCTGGAAGATGATACGATGTGATCGCCGGCAGATGCGATATTAAATACGGCAAAGAATGTGGCAGCCTGTCCGGAGCTTGTCAACATGGCGGCTGTTCCGCCTTCTAATGCGGCAATTTTTGCGGCTACAGAATCATTGGTTGGATTCTGTAGGCGGGTATAGAAATAACCGGAAGCTTCTAAGTCAAACAGTTGACCCATTGCCTCACTGGTAGCGTATTTGAATGTAGTACTTTGTACAATAGGAATCTGACGCGGTTCTCCGTTTCCCGGAGTATAGCCGGCCTGAACACATTTAGTTCCTAGACCTTGTGACATAATAAAAACCCTCTTTCTATTTACTAATAAAAGAATTTTAACACAAAAGACCTCTCTATGGTTAGAGAACATTTATTCAACTCTATAACCTTTTGAATGAAACTGTATTAATTGAAAACGAAACTAATATTTGGTAACATGGACTTATGAATAACAGACAGGCTAGAATTATTGAATTATTGGAAGAAGAAAAACGTATTGAAGTAACCCGCTTATCCCAATTGTTGAAGGTATCTCAGGTGACAATACGAAAGGATTTAGATGTATTAGAAACAAACGGTATTGTCAAAAGAGAACACGGATATGCAGCGTTAAATGACAGCGATGATATTAATTTACGCTTAGCATATAAATTTGAAACTAAGCAGAAAATCGCTAAAGCGGCTGCCGATCTGGTACAGGATGGGCAGACCGTTATGATTGAATCCGGTTCAAGCTGTGCCCTGTTAGCCCAAGAGCTTGCGACGACAAAAAAGGATATTACCATCATCACCAATTCTGCTTTTATCGCAGGATATATACGAAAGATATCCAATGTATCCATTATTTTACTGGGTGGCCAGTACCAGAATGAATCCCAGGTCATGGTAGGACCTATGGTTGCCCAGTGTGCCCGTAATTTTTTTGTGGATATATTGTTTGCGGGAACGGATGGTTATGTTTCGGGAAATGGATTTACGGGGAATGATTTTATGCGCGCCCAGGCTGTTCGCGATATGGCAAGACAGGCTCGTGAAGTTGTTCTGGTGACAGATAGCTCTAAGTTTACCAAGACAGGCGTTGTGGCACTTGTCGATCTGCATCAAATCTCTAAAATAATTACCGATCAAGGTATACCTGAAAACATAAAAGAGGAAATGGAGCAGAACCAAATTCAACTCATCACAATATAAAACAGCAGGAGAATGAATCCTGCTGTTTTTAGAAGAAACAATCAAGTCCCTTATCAATAAATACTTGTTGATAATCTTTCAAATCTTCTTTTTGAAGTGCTTTAACTCCTTTGTAGGCATACTCTCTATTCAACATTTCGTATTTACGTTCTCCAAATTGATGGAATGGTAATAATTGAACCTTTTGGGCATGCACTTCTACCAATAGATCAGCCAAGCCTTCGGCATCTTCTAATGTTTCATTAAATCCGGGTATGACCGGTATTCGTGGAAGAACATCTATCCCCTGCTCAATAGCCCATTTTAAGTTTTCTTTAATGAGATCATTATAAACGCCCGTTCCATCAAAATGTTTTTGCCTATCATACTGTTTTACGTCAAATAATAATAAATCAAATAATACAGCTAATTCTTTAAACGTTTCTTTAGGTACATATCCGGTAGTTTCAATCGCAAGGTGAAGGTTGTGCTTTTTTAATTCCGGTAACAGTTCCTTTAAGAATTCCGGCTGCACCATTCCTTCTCCTCCGGAGATTGTAATACCACCGCCGGATTCTTCATAGAATACCTGATCCTGCAGACAGATATCGACAATTTCTTTTACTGTTCTGGATTCTCCTTCATGCTCAAGAGCATCCTTCGGGCAGTTTCCGACACAAGTCAGACAGCCGACGCATTTTGTATCATCGATTAGGATTTTATCATCGACATGTTTTATAGCCTGTTTTGGACAATTGTTTACACACTTTTGACAATGTATGCATTTTCGTGAATCCCAGAGGATCTGTACTTTCGTAAGCTGGCTTTCCGGATTCGCACACCATTTGCACCGAAGCGGACATCCTTTTAGAAAAACGGTGGTTCGTACACCTGGTCCATCATGAATGCTGAATTTTTGAATATTAAATGTGATTCCTTTTTTCATATCTTTCTTTTCCTTACGATACTATAGTACCATATCTGACCATTTCGTCAACAGAAAACTTTCAAATGAAAGCAAAATAGATTTCGATGCAAAAATATATTGACATTCTCGAAAAAAATGATACGATATAATCACAAAACGAAATCAATTTAGATTTCAAATGAAAGGCAAGGAGAAAACTTATGGAAAATCGTGAACATTTCGGAAGCTTAACTGAAAGAATGCAGGCTTATCGTGAAAGCGTACTGGATAAGAAACCATATATTGATGCCCAGCGTGCACTGCTGGCAACGGAGGCATATCGTGAACATCTTGAACAGCCGGCAGTAATGCGCCGTGCCTTGATGGTAAAAAATATTTTGGAAAAGATGCACATCTACATTGAAGATGAAACCATTCTGGTAGGAAACCAGGCATCTTCCAATAAGGATGCTCCGATTTTTCCTGAATATACATTAAAGTTTGTCATTGATGAATTGGATCTGTTTGAAAAAAGAGACGGAGATGTTTTCTACATTACCGGAGAAACAAAACAACAGCTTCGTGAAATTGCTCCTTTCTGGGAAAAGATCTGCTTAAGAGCGAAAGGAGAAGCTTTGATTCCGGAAGAGATGAAACCATATATGGATACCGGTTTCTTTGGTATGGAAGGTAAGTTAAATGCCGGAGACGCTCATATCGCAGTGGACTATGCCAATGTATTGAAAGTTGGTTTGAAAGATTATGAAAGAAGAGCCAGAGAATATAAGGATAACCTGGATTTAACCGATCCGGAATCGATCTCAAAATACCAATTCTATAAGGCGGTACTTATTGTCATTGAAGCGGTAAAAAACTTTGCCCACAGATATGCCGAGCTGGCTCGAGAAAAAGCACAGAGTGCAGATACCCTTCGCCGCATTGAATTGTTAAAGATCGCGGATATCTGTGATCGAGTACCGTATGAACCGGCTAACTCATTCCATGAAGCAGTTCAATCCACCTGGTTTATTCAATTGATTTTACAGATTGAATCAAACGGACATTCTTTATCTTACGGTCGTTTTGACCAATATGTATATCCATATTTCAAGAAGGATATGGAAGAAAATAAAATTACGGAAGAAGAAGCTGTTGAGTTACTTACAAACTTATGGATCAAAACATTAACCATTAATAAGGTTCGCTCTCAGGCACATACTTTCTCTTCGGCAGGAAGCCCGATGTACCAAAACGTTACTGTAGGAGGCCAGACTCCGGATGGTAAAGATGCAGTAAACCGCTTATCCTTCCTGGTATTGAAATCAGTTGGACAGACTCGTCTGCCGCAGCCAAACCTAACGGTTCGCTATCATCGAAACATCAACCAGGCATTTATGGATGAAGCATTAGAAGTATTAAAACTGGGAACCGGTATGCCGGCTTTCAACAGCGATGAAGTGATTATTCCTTCCTTTATCGAAAAGGGCGTCAAGAAAGAAGATGCTTATAATTATTCCGCTGTTGGATGTGTTGAAACAGCAGTTCCGGGCAAATGGGGATATCGCTGCACCGGTATGAGCTATCTAAACTTCCCAAGAGTATTGATCGCAATCATGAACAACGGAATCGATATGACTTCCGGTGTCCGCTTTGTAACGGATAGAGGAAACTTTAGAGATATGGAATCCTTTGAGCAGTTAATGGAAGCCTGGGATAAGGGTATCCGTGAAATGACAAGGGCAAGCGTTGTGATTGAAAACGCAGTGGATATTGCCAGCGAAAAAGAAGTACCGGATATTTTATGTTCTACCTTAACACAGGATTGTTTAGGCAGAGGCAAGACCATCAAGGAAGGCGGAGCTATCTATGATTATATCTCCGGCTTACAGGTAGGAATTGCGGATATGGCAGACAGTTTAGCTGCAATTAAAAAGCTGGTATTTGATGATCATAAGCTGACTCAGGATGAATTGATGACAGCTTTAGAAACTGACTTTGCGGGTGAAAATGGCGAAAGAATTCGTCATATGTTAATAAACGATGCCCCGAAATACGGTAACGATGATGACTATGCCGATCAGATGATTGTAGATGCCTACGCAAGCTATATTGATGAAATGAAGAAATATCCAAACACAAGACACGGACGCGGACCGATTGGCGGCATCCGCTATGCAGGTACTTCTTCTATCTCGGCCAATGTGGGACAGGGATTTGGTACCATGGCAACTCCAAACGGACGCCATGCCCATGATCCGCTGGCAGAAGGTTGTTCTCCGGCCCATTCGATGGACAAACACGGACCGACTGCCGTATTTAAATCGGTATCGAAATTGCCGACACATGAGATTACCGGTGGTGTTTTATTAAACCAGAAAGTAACACCGGCTATGTTGTCAACCGAAGAAAACACAAAGAAATTAGAGATGATCATCCGAACCTTCTTCAATCGTTTAGAAGGATATCATGTTCAATATAATGTAGTAGATAAGGCTACCTTATTAGATGCTCAGGCACATCCTGAAAAGCACAAAGACTTAATTGTACGTGTTGCGGGATACAGTGCATTCTTCAATGTACTGTCTAAGGCAACCCAGGACGATATTATCGGAAGAACAGAACAGGTACTATAGGAGGAAAGAAAAATGAAGTTATGTATCGATCATGCAGATGTTAACGCAATTCGCAGAATTTATGAGTATTATCCAATTGATGGTGTTTCTACCAATCCTACGATTTTGGCAAAAAGCGGCAGAGAGCCTTATGAAGTATTAAAGGAAATCCGCGAGATTATCGGTGATGATGGCGAATTGTTTGTACAGGTTGTTGCGGACAGGGCAGAAGGTATGGTAGAAGATGCATATCGTATCATTAAGGAAACCGGTAAAAACACATTGGTAAAGATTCCGTGTGTACCGGAAGGCTTTAAAGCAATGAAAGAGTTGAAAAAGGTAGGTATCCGCTTTATCGGCACTGCCATTTATACTCCGATGCAGGCTTTTATTGCCGCAAAGTGTGGGGCTGAGTATGTCGCTCCTTATGTAAACCGCATTGATAATATGGGCTTTGACGGTGTACAGGTTTCTAAAGATATTCATGATATTATGGTCAACAACAATCTGAACTGTGGCTTACTTGCGGCAAGCTTTAAAAATTCCCAACAGGTATTAGAGCTGGCAAAATATGGTGTAAAAGCAGCTACGGTCGCTCCGGATGTGATCGATGGACTTGTAAAGAATCCGGCCATTGATGCAGCTGTAGCACAGTTCACAAAGGATTTTGAAGGCTTAGTCGGCACCGGCAAAACCATGAAAGATTGTTAAGCAGAGATACTTTGTATCCTGCTTTTTTGTATCTTAAACATGATAAGATAAAGATAAGAAAAGGATGGTATTATGCATAAACAAGATATCGTATACATTACAGGACATCAAAATCCCGATACGGATTCGATTGCTTCTGCCATTGCCTACGCCTATTTAAAAAACAAAATGGGAATGCATGCGGTTGCATGTCGATTGGGTAATCTTAATAAAGAGACAGAGTATCTTTTAACCCGCTTTGGCTTTGAGACACCGATGTTACTAAAGGACGCAAGAATTACCCTTGCTGATCTTGTGATCGATGAGCCATATGCGATAACTCCGTATACAACAGTACGGGAAGCCATTCAATTGATGGAAAAGTACAATCGACCGTCCTTTGCGGTTTTAAATGAGGATCATACCCTGGCCGGGTATGTATCCAAAAGTGATCTGGCCAATATCGGTTTGGGAGATACCGCTGCTGAAATTGAATTATTGAGGCATACCTCAGTGGATGAAATTGCCCGGGCCATCGATGGGGCCATCGTATATACAGATGAGTACTGCCATTATGATGGCAGAACTTCAATTGTAGCGTTAAACCAATATAAGGTTGCGAATTATTCTGTAGAAAATCGCATCGTAATTGTAGGAAATGATGCTGATGCCCAGAAAGAACTGATTAAAAAAGGAGCCGGAATGTTGATTGTGGTATGGAGTGATACAATTGATGATTCTGTGTGTGAGCTCGCAAAAAAGTACCACTGTCCTTTGATTATATCCGGGCATGGGGCAATGAATACCAGCCGTTATTTATTTTTAGCACCGCCGGTGCGTCTTATCATGACTAAGGAGGTTGTTTCTTTTAAAGATTCTGAGTTCGTGGAAGATGCAGGAGCTAAGATGCTTAAAACCAGATATCGCAGCTATCCGGTGCTGGATGAAAAGAAAAGGCTGATTGGATATGTATCCAGGTTCCATATCCTCCATGAAAATAATAAGAAAATTATTTTAGTGGATCATAATGAATTTTCTCAATCGGTAAAAAATATCGATAAAGCATTGATTCTAGAAGTGGTTGATCATCATCGAATCAACGATTTTGCGACAAGCCAGCCTATTTCTTTCAGAAATGAAATCATTGGATCCTGTGCTACCATCATTGCGACCATATTTAAAGAAAATCAAATTGAAATCCCATCAAACTTAGCCGGTTTACTTCTGGGGGCTATTCTTTCAGATACATTGATTTTCCAGTCACCGACTACGACAAAAAAAGATATTGAAGTAGCACATCAATTGTCAAAAACAGCGGGTTTAGATATCGATGTGTTCGCAAAGGAGATGTTTTCAAAGTCTGCTTCAAGTGAGAAGCAGACCATCTATGAAATGTTGATACAGGATATCAAGTATTTTGATCTTAACGGTACGAAGACGATGATTTCCCAAATCATTGTTCCGTCGATTGAATCAATCTCAAAAAGGGAAAGTGAAATCTACCATGATATGGAGATATTGAATGATCAAAAAGAATTGGATTTATTGGTGGTATGCTTCACTTCTGTGATTGAAAATGGATCTGTTTTCTATATCGTTGGAGATGGAGCTAATAAGGTGAGCGATGTATTCCAAAACGGAGTAATTCAAAAAGGAATTGTCTCCCGAAAAAAACAGATGGTTCCGATGTTGATGGAAGCTCTAGGTTAGAAAGGTACAATTTTATATTGTATCTTTTTTTATAGTGCTTCAAATTTGACATATACCCCCCTAGGGTATATATTTGTTACGAGGTGAGAACATGACAGACGTTCATTATAAACATAAGCCAAGAAGCGATGAAGAAGTAAAACAGCTTAAAAATCGAATTCATCGTATTACCGGACAGTTAAACGGTATTGAAAAGATGTTAGATGAAAACCGTTATTGCGGGGATATTTTGATTCAGATTGCAGCTGTAGAAAAAGCCTTGGAGTCATTTGGATATATTGTCTTGTCTAATCATCTGAAAACCTGTGTAACACAGGATGTACTGGATGGAAAGAATGAGACCATGGATGAAGTCATGGATATGATAAAGAAGTTAAAGTAGGTGATAAAATGCAGGAAACATTTAATGTGACAGGGATGACCTGTGCTGCCTGCCAGGCCAATGTCACTAAAGCTGTATCCAAAGTAAACGGAGTAAGTGCTGTAGATGTATCTTTATTGGGTAATTCTATGAAGGTAGATTATGACCCGGATACGGTAGACCCTGATACCATCTGTCAGGCAGTATCTAATATTGGATATGGGGCTTTCTTAAAAGGGGCCAATAAAACGGAGAAAAACAGCTTGCGAAGTGAATGGGAGAGCCGTCAAAAGGAAGCGGAACTCCAGCAGAAGGCTGCCAGAAAGCGTTTGATCTGGTCTATTGTTTTGATGATTCCGTTGATGTATATCGCAATGGGAGAAATGATGGGATTACCCATGATTCCTATTCTTGCGGGTATGGAAAATATGATGATCAATGTATTGGTTCAGATTATCTTATCCACAATCATTATGATCATTCAGCGAAATTTCTACATTCACGGATTTAAGGCATTGATCAAAAGAGCACCGAATATGGATTCTTTAGTAGCGGTAGGATCATCGGCTTCTTATATATTCGCATGGGCAAATACGTTAGTCATGGCATATGCGCTTGGAAGAATGAATATGGAGATGGCACACTCAGCTATGATGCGGGGCATGTATTTTGACTCGGCTGCGATGATTGTAGCTTTAGTCAGTGTTGGTAAATATCTGGAGTCCTTATCAAAGGCAAAGACCGGAGATGCGTTAAGCAAGTTAGTCGACTTAGCCCCAAAACAGGCGCATGTTATACGGAACGGCAATGAAATTACAGTCAACAGCGAAGATGTAACGAAAGGCGATATTGTTGTGATTCGTCCCGGTGAGAGCATTCCTGTTGATGGCAGGGTGATTGAAGGCGTAGGGTATCTTGATCAATCTGCCATTACCGGTGAGAGCCTGCCTGTTACTAAGCGGGCTGGGGATGAAGTGATTTCTGCCACGATCAATACCAACGGTACCTTCCGTTTTGAAGCGACCAAGGTTGGTGATGATACAACGTTGGCGAAGATTATTCGTCTTGTCGATGATGCAGGTAACTCCAAAGCACCTATTGCCAGAGTTGCGGACATGGTTGCCGGCGTATTTGTACCGATTGTCATTGGGATTGCGGTGGCGACGCTGATTATATGGATGCTGACGGGGGCTGATTTTACCTTTGCCTTAACCTGCGCAATCAGTGTGCTGGTGGTTTCCTGTCCATGTGCTTTAGGTTTGGCAACACCGGTTGCGATTATGGTAGGAACCGGTAAGGCTGCCCAATATGGGATTTTAGTGAAAAATGCAGAGAGTTTAGAGAATTTACAAAATATCGATACCATCGTATTAGATAAAACCGGAACGATCACAAAAGGTAAGATGTCGGTACAGGATGTACTTGCGTACGGTATAGATCAAAATAAGCTGATTCAAATTGCAGGAGCACTGGAAGAAGGTTCTGCCCATCCGTTGGCACAGGCAATATCTGAGTACGCCAGGAAAAAATCAAATATCCGTTTACATACAGAGCAATTTGAAGAGGTATCCGGAAAAGGAGTGAAGGCTTTGGTCGATGGCCAAATGGCTTATACCGGTAATCTTTCTTTTATGAAGGAGCTGGGTGTTGAGGTAACAGAATCTGTAAAAAAAGATATGGAGCAATTTGCCTCTCAAGGAAAAACACCGATATTATTTGCCGATGAATCAAAGGTCATTGGAATGATGACGGTATCCGATACTGTTCGTGCCGCTTCTGCCAGGGCAATCCAGGAATTTAAGAAAAAAGGCATTCATACAGTCATGTTGACAGGCGACAATGCACTTACTGCCAAAGCCATTGCCCAATCCGTAGGAATAGATGAAGTAATCAGTGAAGTACTTCCGGCCGATAAGGAATCAAAGGTACGTTCGCTTCAAAATGAAGGCCGAAAGGTGATGATGGTTGGCGACGGTATTAATGATGCACCGGCTTTGATGCGTGCCGATATCGGTGCTGCGATTGGTGCAGGAACGGATATTGCCATGGATTCTGCGGATATTATCCTGGTAAAGGATTCATTGATGGATGTAAATACGGCAATTGATCTTAGCCGTAAGGTCATCTCAAATATTCATATGAATTTATTCTGGGCTTTCTTCTATAATGTGATTGGTATTCCTATCGCAGCCGGATTATTTTATCCGATATTCGGCTGGCAGATGTCGCCGATGTTTGGGGCAGCCGCAATGTCTTTAAGCTCCGTATGTGTTTGCACGAACGCATTGCGCTTACGCTGGTTTAAGCCGGAAGTTACAGTAAATGAGGAAGTAGAAGAAGACCCGGTTATTGAAGAAAAAACTGCGCCTGAGATTATTTCCGAATACCAAATCGAAGGAATGATGTGTGAACATTGCGTTGCCCGGGTAAAAAAGGCATTGGAATCCATTGACGGAGTTATAAAGGCGGATGTATCTTTGGATAATAACGAAGCCGTCGTTCATTCTACCTGTGAGATTGATAAATCGACTGTTCAGAAAGCTGTAGAAGATGCCGGATATGTTTTGGTAGATGACACTCCTGTTCAAAAAACGGTTGTGGTGGAAGGAATGATGTGCGAACATTGCGTGAATCGGGTGAAAACGGCACTGGAAAAGGTAGAAGGCGTAAAGGAAGCGGATGTTCATTTAGAGGATGGAGTTGTGAACCTTCTTCTTACAAAGCCTGTGGAAGATAAGGTTTTAAAGCAGGTAGTAGAAGATGCCGGATATACAATGACAGAAAAGGAGGAAGAAAAAATGTCAGAAAAAGTAATGGTTGTTGAAGGGATGATGTGCAAAAACTGCGCAGCCCATGTAAAGAAAGCTTTAGAAGGTGTGGATGGTGTAAATGAAGCAACGATTGATCTAGATGCCAAAAAAGCACAGATTAAGCTTTCAAAAGATGTAGCGGAAGCAGATTTATTTAAGGCAGTAGAAGAAGCCGGATATAAACCGGTATCGATTGAATAGGCGGTGATTTTACCGCTTTTTCTTTTTTTGTGAAACTTAATAAAGTATAATGTAGAAAAGGGCACATATAATACCTATATTCAAGGCGTAAAAGGAGATGAAAAAATGCGTAAATTATTTTATTCTATTTTAAGTGCAGCCTTGGTTTTGACAATGGCAGGCTGCGGTGCCAGCATTGAAGAGCAGACTGAGCAGATTGAACAGACTGTAACAAGTTATTTCAATGACATCCAGGAAGGAGCCTACTCAGATGCAGCCCAATTTACTGATGTTGATATTGTAGATGAGCTTGACTATGGAAAGATGACAGAAACAATTGACCAATCCATTCATGCTCTGGGTCTTGATGCGGAGACAGAAGCACAATTAACCGAATCTGTTCATTCTACAGTCGGAAAAGCGATTGATTCCTATAAAATTGATAATGTGACAATCGAAGGCGATACAGCTGTTGTAGATTTGACAGTAACCGGTGTTGATCCGGAAAATTTGGATGAATTGGTATCAAAGCTTGTGAAAAACTATATGAGCACAATTGGCGAATATCTGACAAGTAATTATGAGCAGCTGTTCGGTGCCCTGACAGGCAAAGGCGATAAGACTATGGAAGATATGGTCAATGACTTTAACAATGAATTGCAGACAACTTTCCAGGAAACTACCCGCAAAACATATAAGCTGAAAGTAGAATTGAAACTGGAAGGCGACCAGTGGAAGATTGTTTCAATTAAGAAGGTTGCAGAAGAATGAGAAAAAAGATAACCGCATTTATTGCGGTTATTCTATTGTTTTGTACGGTAGGATGTTCCGGTGAAAGAAAAGAAGTTGAAAGTACTGTCACAGCATATTTAGATGCGATGCGAAAAGGAGATGTATCCGAGTCTATTCAATATCTGGATGTTTCTGATGATTTTCAAATCTTACATTTACAAGAGGACATAAAAAATACGTTAAAAAACGCAAACTTATCGGATGATTTTGAAGGTCGGGCAGATGCGTTCATTACCAAGCTTTTTTCTAAAACAGTTCAATCGTATGAAATTAAAGCGGTAAATATCAACGGAAATTCAGCAGCGGCCACTGTTGAAATAACAGGAATTTCTCCTGCGTCTGTTGCCGGTCCTATTTCGGTGGCATCTTCCGATATAACCGCTAATGCGACAAATTATATGAATGAGCATAGCGACGAATTGGCTGAGATACGTAACCAGAAAGGTCAGGATGCAGCCTTGCAGAAAGTGCTGGAAGAAGCAGCGAAGATCTATTTTAAAGATTTGGACCGTATTATTGATGGCGCTGTCAGTGAAACAAAAACCTATGTGATATCTTTGGTCAAAGACGAAGACCAATGGAAAATTATCAGCATCGAAGAAGATGAGTCTTAAAAAAAGGAAGTTACTCTAAATAGAGGATAACTTCCTTTTCTTTTAACGATTTTTTTAAATCAATAACACGCTGGTTTTCACTGCCCCTGAAGGCAAGGGATATATTTTTTTGGGCATCGATAAAAGGTCCGTCTACCAGAACATCGATATAAGACAACATTTCATCGGTCACTTCACAATGACGTCTGCCGCCGTCCAATAAATCCTGATCTAAAATAAATCCGGTATAAGCCCATACATTCTTGTCGGGAAGTTCTGCCTTCATTCGGCGCAGCAGCTTAACAACTTCTCTTTGGTTTTGAAATTCAAAAGGATCTCCACCCAGCAGGGTAAGCCCCTGTATATAGGATGGTTTAAGAGCTTCGATGATTTCGTTTTCTGTATCCTTTGTATAAGGCTGACCGTAGTTAAAATCCCAAGTTTCCGGCTGGAAACAATTGAAACAATGGTTTGTACATCCGGATACAAACAAACTGACACGGACGCCTTCACCATCCGCAATATCAAATTTTTTTATCATGCCGTAATTCATACGTTTTCTCTCCTTAAAATAAAAGGCAGGAAACCCTGCCTTTTTATAATAACCTGTGAGATATGAGCAAGAAGGGGGATCCCATAATTATCGCAGGTTATTTGCGAAGTTTTACAGGTGGAGTACGCGTTCGCGAATCTCCTGTGTGCGTCCCTGGTTCCAGAACTGTGTTCCGATATAACCGCAGGTACGTCTTGCGACATTCATCTTTTCCTGGTCACGGTTGCCGCAGCATGGGCATTCCCAAACCAGTTTTGAGTTCTCATCTTCGATGATCTGAATTTCACCGGAATAACCGCATACCTGACAGAAATCACTCTTTGTGTTCAATTCTGCATACATGATGTTGTTGTAGATATGTTCAATGACGGCAAGAATGGCGTCAATGTTGTTCATCATGTTCGGAACTTCTACATAGCTGATTGCTCCACCAGGTGATAACTTCTGGAATTGAGCTTCAAAAGTTAATTTATCAAACGCATTAATTTCTTCGGTTACATGTACGTGATAGCTGTTTGTGATGTAGTTTTTATCTGTTACATCAGGGATAGAACCAAAACGGTTCTGCAGACATTTCGCAAACTTATATGTTGTAGATTCCATAGGGGTTCCATATAAGCTGAAGGAAATATTTGTTTCAGCTCTCCATTTAGCACATGCATCATTCAGATACTGCATAACTTTTAAACCAAACTCGGTTCCTACCGGTTCTGTATGAGAAACGCCTGTCATATAACGAACACATTCGCATAATCCGGCATAACCAAGTGAAATGGTTGAATAGTTATTGTAGAGTAACTTGTCGATCTTTTCGCCTTTCTTTAGACGGGCAAGAGCTCCATCCTGCCATAAGATCGGTGCAACATCGCTAGGTGTTCCTTTTAAGCGGTTGTGACGGCACATCAACGCTTTATAACATAACGCAAGACGTTCGTCCATAATCTTCCAGAATTCTTCCATGTCGCCTTTTGAAGAGCATGCCACATCAACTAAGTTGATCGTTACTACACCCTGGTTGAAACGTCCGTAGTATTTGTGCTGTCCCGGCTTATCGTTTTTAGCACCGGATACTTCATAGAAGTTTCCTTCTGTATCCGGAGTTAAGAAGCTGCGGCATCCCATGCATGGGTATACATCGCCGTTCTTTAATTCCTTCATGATTTTTTCAGAAATATAATCCGGAACCATACGCTTTGCGGTACATTCTGCTGCAAGGCGGGTCAAGTAGTAGTAAGGGTCATCCTTTTTAATATTGTTGTCGGCTAAGACATAGATTAATTTCGGGAATGCAGGTGTAATGTAAATGCCCTTTTCATTCTTTACACCTTTAATACGCTGTTTCAGCATTTCTTCGATAATCAGGGCGAGGTCATCACGTGTCTGTCCTTCCGGTACTTCGTTTAAGTACATATATACGGTGACAAACGGTGCTTGACCGTTGGTTGTCATTAAAGTGATAACTTGATATTGAATCGTCTGAACCCCTTTTTCAATTTCGCGTAATACGCGCATTTCAGCAATTCGATTTATTCTTTCTTCGTCGACAGGAAGACCGGACATCTGGAATTCTTCACGAACTTCTGCACGGGCTTTCTGACGGCTTACTTCAACAAACGGTGCGAGGTGGGAAAGAGTAATACTCTGTCCACCATATTGTGAACTTGCTACCTGAGCAATAATCTGGGTCGCAATATTACAGGCTGTTGTAAAGCTATGCGGTCTTTCAATCATTGTTTCAGAGATAACGGTTCCGTTTTGAAGCATGTCTTCAAGGTTTACAAGACAACAGTTATGCATATGCTGAGCAAAATAATCTGAATCATGGAAATGAATCAATCCCTGCTCATGTGCTTCGATAACGTCCTGAGGAAGAAGGAAACGCTTAGTGATATCTTTTGATACCTCACCAGCCATGTAGTCTCGTTGTACGCTGTTAACTAATGGGTTTTTATTTGAGTTTTCCTGTTTAACTTCTTCATTATTTCTCTCTAATAAGCTCATGATCTGCTGGTCGGTTGAGTTGGCCTTACGAACAAGAGCTCTTTCATAACGGTAAGTGATATAGTTGTGAGCGACCGCGAAGTATTTAGCACGCATGATCTCGGTTTCAACCATGTCCTGAATTTCTTCTACGCTGACACTTCGCTTCATTTCTTCACAGCGATTGGCAACATCCTTTGCGATCTTAAGGATTTGTGCCTCACTCATTTGTGAATGGGAAGTTGCTTTATTGGCTTTCCGAATGGCATTTTCTATCTTGGTGATGTCAAAACTGACCTCTTCACCGCTCCGTTTAATAACGTTCATATCATCTACTCCTATCCCTAATTGATGCTTTACTAACATCTTACGAAAAAATAGTTGAAGGTTCAACTATTTTGCCTGTACATGATAGTATATACGGAAAAAAATAAAAAACAAGACTATTTTTTCGCTGAAAATACATTGGTGCTTTATATAAAGCGTTGTGAAAAAAATAACTTTTTTCTTTGGAATTCCTACTTTCAGAATAGAAGAAAATTAGACATTATGAATGTCACTACTGAATTTCAGTACGGGAATAAATCACTTTTCCAATAATGCGTACCGGAAGCTCCATAACTTCTTTTTTGGTGAACACTTTGGTCTCTACATCCGGGTTGGCAGCTTCGAGTAATAAATACTTGTCTGTTTTTATGACACGTTTGACGGAAACTTCATCCTGTCCGATCAATACGACCGCAATGGTGTTGCTGGGGACATCGTCAACCTGTTTGACAAATAATAAATCATTGTCGTGGATCTTTGCACCGATCATAGAATTACCGGTAACCCGTAAAAAATAATCCCCGTTATGATAATCTTCTTCGCTGACAGGAATATATCCCTGTAAATTTTCTTCCGCGAAAAGACCGTATCCGGCTTTTACGATGCCTAAAAGGGGCTTTTCAAAGCTAAATTGGGTAAGACGGGTCATCTGGTCCGGATCAATTTGAAGGAGCTCGGACAGCTTATCTAAGGTATCAGGGGATACATTTTTGATCTGCCCTCTTACCCATCTGGATACCGTAGATTTTGTGACACCTAGAGCCTTGGCAATCGAATCGTTGGTTGCGTTGTTCTGTCTTTTATATTCGACAATTAAATCCTGTATATTCATGACCTTATTGTAACTGAAATGCATAAAATAGGCAACATATATGGCATAAACAAAAATAAGTTGCGTAAAAGTTGCGTGATATATTGAAATGTGCAACTGAATGATTTTATAATGAAGCCGGGAGTAAATAGAATGGTATATAAGTATTATGTAGATGTGATCACGATGATTGAAAAAAACGGCAGAATAAAACCGTTATCGGTTCGCTGGAAAAACCGTATATATAAAATAGATAAGATAGTATCTGCCCAGGAAAAGCTGTCTTTGACCGGAGGATGCGGTATCTGTTTTGAATGTCAATTTGGTAAGCAGGTTCGTAATTTATATTGGGAAAAAGATAAATGGTTTTTAGAAACAGGGATATTCCACCCCGAGAAATATTGATATACTAAAATCATGAAATATAATGTCATTTTATTAGCGGCCGGAAAGGGGAGTCGCTCCGGTTTATCCTACAATAAAGTATTCTATCCAATTACGGACTCCAAAACTGTTTTAGACTGTTCTCTGGATTTGTTTCTGAATGATCCGGAGTGCACCGGTATTATTATTGTATGCGCTGCTTATGAAAAAGAAAAAATGGAGAAAGAGTATTGCCGCAGCCCGCTTATTTCAACTTGTATCGGCGGTGCTACAAGGCAGGAATCTGTTTATAACGGATTAACAATGGTGAAGGAGGATTATGTCTTTATCCATGATGGGGCAAGACCGTATGTAAAAAAAGAACAGATTGAAGATTTAAAGAAAACGCTGGAGACGGAAGATGCCTGTCTTTTGATGGTGCCAAGCACAGATACTTCTAAGATTGTAGAAGATGGATATGTTAAGGAAACACTGGTTCGCTCTACGGTCTATAATGCCCAGACCCCGCAGTGTTTTAGGACTGATCTGATCAAAATGTGTTATCAAAAGGGAAAGGAAGAGAAAAAAGAGGCAACAGATGATGCCCAACTGGTGGAGTGGTATTCAAGTGTTCCTGTTAAGGCGGTACTATCCGATCCTTCCAATATTAAAATCACGCATCCAACCGATTTAAAAAATTGACATTGATTATTGAATCCGATATGATACTAACGTTTTAATCGGAGGAAGAATGTATGGAAGGTTTAGCAGCCTGGTTCGCAACAACACTGGGGAAATATGTATCTGCTGAAGTTGTTATATTTATCGTATCGATGATTCCTATTCTGGAGTGCAGGGGAGGCTTAATCGTGGCATCTTTATTGCAGGTGCCGGTTGCCAGAGCCGTTCCTATATGCATTATTGGAAATATTTTACCGATTCCATTTATTCTTATCTGGATTCGTAAGATCTTTGCGTGGATGAAAAAATATAAGGGACCGAAAAAGATCGTGGATAAATTAGAAAAGCGGGCTATGAGTAAAAGTGACAGCATAGCCAACGGTGAATTTATCGGCTTGTTGTTGTTTGTAGGTATTCCTTTACCGGGAACCGGTGCATGGACAGGATCGTTGATTGCATCATTGATGGAGATGGATATTAAAAAAGCTTCTATAGCTATCTTTCTTGGCGTATTGATGGCAACAGTAATCGTGGCAACTTTATCCTACGGATTGTTATCATTTGTGTAGAAGAGCTTGAAAGAGCTCTTTTTTCATGTGAAAAGGCAGTCATGAAGACTGCCTTATAGAAGTTCAAAATGTTTAAATGCGTTGATTAAGCCGCCATCATCGATTGGGCTTGTAACATAATCGGCTGCCGCTTTGACTTCCGGTAGTGCATTTCCCATCGCTACGCCGATCTCAACATACTCCAACATCGAAATATCATTTCCGCCATCTCCAAATGCCATGCATTCCTCTTTTTGAATGCCATAGCGGTCTAACATTTTTTGGATGCCGACCTGTTTTCCGCCGTTGATGGGAATCATATCCGCAAACTGTGGTGTCCATCTGGCTGATTTCATTCCTTTGGCATGAGAAAGAAATTCTTCATCCATTTCCGGAGGTCCATACGGACAGATTTGATAAGTGTCATGTGTATAACTTCTTTCAGGGTCATCGACCGGTGTGATCATATCTTCTTTGCCGATGCTTTTGAGGTATTCGACAAAGCTTGGATTAAAGGTAGTATCATAGCTGTAGTCCAATTCCATAAAAGTGCAGATCATATCGGGATGCGATTTAATATAAGGAACAACGGTATGTAATGTTTCCTTATCGATCGGCATTTTATGAAAAACATTTTTGTTTTGATCCATGCAGTACTGGCCGTTTAACAAAACATAGCCATCAAATTCAAACGCATTGAATTGATCACCAATCAAAGGAAGCTGAATGGGAGGGCGTCCGCTGGCAATAAATAATTTTATACCCTTTTCTTTTAATTTGAATAAGGCATCATAGGCATCATCCGGTATACGGTGGGTATCCATGCTGACAAGGGTACCATCAATATCAAAAAATATAGCTTTTATCATAGGTGTCTCCTGTTCCTTTCAAATTATACACAAAAAACTTCCCGATTGGGGGAAGTTTTGTCACTTTCTTAAATAGCTTTTAATCAATGATAATTTATATTCTACATCCTCGTAGCCACGATGATATAAAGTGCCAAGCTTTTCCATATCCGGTTCCAGTCTTCCGATTTCTACCGGTCCCTGCGGTTCGATCACCAATATGCGACCCTGACGCTCCAGTTCCTTAATTTGATCACAATCCGCATTGTAACGCTCATGATGGGTGCTTAATGCCTGCATATATTCCGGATATTTGGAATACATGGTCTTAATTAAAGCTTCGTTGCCTGTCGGTACGGATTTGCGGTAATCACCCGGACGGGTTCTTACTACAATGATCTTCTCATAGTTGTTGTCAAGCGCCCATTTAAATGGAATGGACATGGCAACACCGCCATCCAGATACGGCTTATCATCGATCATAACCGGCTCACTAACAAACTGCATGGAAGCCGAAGCCTGCACCCCTGCATAGATATCATCTTTTCCTTTCTCAAAGAAAGCGGCTTCACCGGTTTCTAAAGAGGTTGCCACCGCAATAAAGCGGCGAACCGGATTGTTGAAGGTATCCTCATCAAATGGTTCTTCTTCCTTGACTTGGTCAAGTACAAAGTCAAAGCCGATGACACCGTGATTTCTGATCATCGCTTTGGCCCCAACATAGCGGGAATCATGGCGGTAGGATAGATTGATCCGCGCTGAGCGTCCAATCTGTCCGGCTGCATAATTCATACCGTTCATGGCCCCTGCAGAGACACCAATAACGGTCTGCATATTGATATCATGAATCATCAAAGCATCTAATACACCGCTGGTATAAAGACCGCGGAAGGCGCCGCCTTCCAAGCAGATACAGCCCGGTGTCAGGCGCTTGGATGCGCTGCCTTTGGGGATGGATGTAATTCTTGAATACGTTTTATTTGGCATAATCTTCTCCTGTCAGAAACACAAAGTCAGCAGAACTAGTCTGCTGATTCTGGGCGATGTTCAATTTCTGCCGGCTTATTTAAGATATACATAAATTCTTCACCGGTAATAGTTTCACGTTCATAAAGAAATTTCGCAAGCTCATGTAATTTCATCTTGTTGTCAGTAAGAATTTTTACCGCATCATCATGAGCACGACGGATAATGGAGATAACTTCTTCATCAATCTTAGTTGCGGTATCGTTCGAGCAGGCAAGACTGGTATCTCCGCCTAAATATTGGTTAGTGACAGTTTCTAAGGCTGTCATACCAAAGGTATCACTCATACCGAAGCGGGTAACCATGCCGCGGGCTAAACGGGTAGCCTGTTCGATATCGTTAGATGCACCGGTTGTGATGGAATTGAAGATAATCTCTTCGGCAGCACGACCGGCCGTCAATGTAACGATACGGGCATATAATTCATCTCTGGACATGAGGAACTGTTCATCTTCCTCTACCTGCATAGTATAACCCAAAGCACCCTTTGTGCGTGGAATAATTGTGATTTTATGAACCGGAGCAGAGTTTTTCTGCTTAGCGGCAACCAGGGCATGTCCGATTTCATGGTAGGCAACAATCATCTTTTCCTTAGGAGAAATGACAGCGCCTTTTTTCTGCTCACCGGCAATTACGATTTCAATGGCTTCTTCCATATCGCGCTGTACTACCTGTTTGCGCTTATCACGAATCGCTAACAGAGCAGCTTCATTGACGATATTGGCAAGATCGGCACCGGAAGATCCCGATGCGGCTCTGGCAACAGCTCGATAATCGATATCCGGAGAACATTTTACGTTCTTGGCATGTAATCGTAAGATGGCTTCACGTCCTGCTAAATCCGGTAATTCAACCGGGATACGTCTATCAAATCGTCCCGGACGGGTTAAGGCAGGGTCTAAGATTTCCGGACGGTTGGTAGCAGCTAAAAGCACAACACCTTTTGATCCGTCAAAACCATCCATTTCTGCCAGCAGCTGGTTTAATGTTTGTTCTCTTTCATCGTTTCCGGAGAATCCGGAACCATCACGCTTTTTACCGATGGTATCAATCTCATCGATGAACACGATACATGGAGCCTGCTTGCGGGCCTGGGAGAATAAGTCACGAACCTTGGCAGCACCGCGTCCGACAAACATTTCCACAAATTCACTTCCGGAAATTGAGAAGAACGGCACACCGGCTTCACCGGCGACAGCCTTTGCGAGTAATGTTTTACCGGTTCCCGGAGGACCTACCAAAAGTGCGCCTTTTGGCATCTTAGCACCGATTTCTGAATATTTTGCCGGATGATTTAAGAAATCAACGATTTCTTTCAAGTTTTCCTTGGCTTCTTCCTGACCGGCAACATCGTTAAATTTAACGCCTGTCTGTTCACCTTTATAGACCTTGGCATTGGATTTTCCTAATCCGCCAAATCCGAATCCGAATCCGGAGTCTCCCGGATTAAATTCCATGGAGTTGGATTCTGAGCTGTTTTTAAAGCGGTTGAATGCTCTTCTTCCTAACCACCAGATGGCAATCATCGGGAATACGAAGAGGGAAATAAAATATAAGAGTGGGTTGGTTGGTTCAACAACTACCTGTGTAAATGTAGCGCCGGAATCTTTTAAGCGGTTGACTAAATCCGGATCGTTCATTTCACCGGTTACATAGGTGATATGTTTTTCATCTTCCTCTAAGGTGTAATAAATCTTATTGTTTTGAATTTCAACATTATCGATTTTCTCTTCTTCTACCTGAGTCAGGAAATCGGAATATGTGGTTTCCTTCATCGTGGAGTTTCGAATCATCGGAAGAACGATAAAATCAAATGCCAACAATACGATCATAAATATAAGATAAAAGTTATACAGTGACTTTTTCTGTTTATTCATTGATTTACCTCCAATATTGAAATTAATTATAACCACTTTTGGCAATCTGTCAATCAGAGTGCTAATTTCAGATAATTTCACATAATTAAAAGCCCGTTTCCGGGCTTTAACGATTGAATTTCTTTCTTCTTTTAGTGGATTGGATGAACAAGCGTTTCATCTCTTCCGTGTCTTCTTGATCCAATGCATCTCTAAAATGCATAAGGGCATCATCAAAGGCATCGATTTCACTTAACAGGATTTCCTTATTTAATAAGAATAATTCTGCCCACATATCTTCGTTGATTGAAGCGATACGGGTGAGATCCCTAAAGGAATCTCCGGTAAATTTAACTAACTCATCGCTGTCATGCGTATTCATCAGGCTGACGGCGATCACATGAGTCAGCTGGGATAAAAATCCGATCATGCGGTCATGTCTTTCGATTGTAAGTGTAGAGATGTTGGTACAGCCTAATTTTTCTCCAAGGGCAATGGCATCTTCCACGGCCTTGTTGGTGTTCTTTTCGGTAGGAACGACAATATAGTTAGCTCCATTGAAAATATTAGGATCGGAGAATTCAAGCCCGCGGGATTCACGTCCGCACATTGGATGTGTAGATATCAATTCTACATCCTCTCTTGTGAGAGCTTCCTGGGAAGGAAGTATAATTCCGGTTTTGACACCGCTGATATCCATGATTTCGCATCCGGATTTCAGATATTTCTGGTTTTCTTTGATCCATGGTGTCACTAAGGTTGGATATAAGCACAACACTACGATATCACAGCGGCTTAACAGACCATCCGACAGGTCGGTTGTACCATCTGAGATATAGTGCTTTTTCATTGCGGTATCAATGGTTTCTCTTCTGCGGGCAAAGCCATATACGGTTTCCTGCAGGGACATTAATTTTCTGGCATAACTGCCGCCCATTACACCTAATCCGACAATTCCGTAAATCATATTTTTCCTCCTTCTATTTTTCCGTTCACTTTTTGAATATCTTCAAAAAAGTTTGGATATGATTTTGTGATGGCTTCAACGCCTTCAATAATGCAGGGTGAATCGGCGCATAAGCCAAATACGGTCATAGCCATCACAATTCTGTGGTCATTATGACCTTCAATATAGACTGTTTCATCTTTTTTATAAGATGATTTTCCTTTGATGATAACCGTATCTTCTGTAGATTCTATTTGAACTCCCCATTTTTTTAATTCCGCTTCCATTGCCTGGATGCGGTCGCTTTCTTTAATTCTGAGCCTTTGACAGTGAGTAATCGTGGTCATTCCTTCTGTATAAGCAGCTAACACAAAAAGAATGGGGCCAAGATCCGGACAGTTTTGAAGATCGATAGTCTGAGGGGATAATTGATGGTTTGAAAATCTATTCCCTTCAACTTTAGCACCGGCTTGCTTCAGAATCTTGACAATAACCTTATCTCCCTGCAGGGAGTTTATATCCATATTTAAACATTCAATGTTCCCTTTAATGGCAGCTAATACCGCAAAGAAAGCAGCCTGGGACCAATCGCCTTCGATGATCATATCTCTGGATTGATAATGTGCATCCGGAATATAGTACGTTCTGTCCTTGAAAGAGACATCAATGCCGTATTCCTTTAATGCCTGCACACTCAGATCTACATATGATTTCGATTCATAGGCATCGGTAACGGTGATTGTACATTTTTCATGGCTTAACGATAACCCCATCAATAAGCCGCTGATAAATTGAGATGAGATATTTCCGGGTACCGTATAATTCCGTTCTCTAAGAGGCCCTTGTATGGTAATTGAATCCCCGGCCTGCTGATAGAGAAGGTTTTGCGAATGAAATATATCTTCATAAATGGTCATGGGACGCTTTGCCAGCCTGCCATGGGTTTTAAAAGTAACTCTGGCATTTGACATTCCCGCAACAGGAATTAAAAAGCGAAGCGTTGATCCCGATTCATTACAGTCGCAATGGATTTCACCGGTTAATTTAGTAATATCCGTTCCTGTCACAATACAGGAATTTTCTTTCTTCTCAATTTGAGCACCAAAAGCTTGTAAGCAGTTAATGGTCGCATCAATATCCTTTGAGTAGGAGATATTGGAAATGATGCCGGTAGAAGGGGATAAGGCAGCCAGGATCAAGGCACGGTGTGCCTGTGATTTAGAGCAGGGAACAGATACTTCTCCTTCACAAAAGGAAGGATATATTTTAACCTTCATACGCTTCCTCAAATGCCTTTACTGCTTCTTTTGACATCCACAAATCCAGAAGTCCAAGGGCGATTACCGAATCCACCACAATTCTTGCGCGATGTAAGATGCATGGATCGTGGCGTCCCTGAATCTGCAGGTCTACGCTTTCTTTAGTGCTGTAATCTACCGATTCCTGTACCTTATAGATCGATGGAGTCGGCTTGATGACGGTATGGATGAGAATTGGCATACCATTGGTGATGCCGCCGTTGATTCCGGCATTGTTGTTGGTTCGTGTTTTTATTTTCTCATCGAAATAGAAGGCATCGTTTGCCTGTGAGCCTTTCATATTCGCAAACCCAAAGCCTTTGCCAAAGGAAACCCCTTTTACGGCAGGAATCGAAAAGAGAAGGTGGGATAATATGCTTTCAATGGAATCGAAGAAAGGTTCACCGATTCCGGCAGGCATGCCGATAACGGCACTTTCTACAATACCGCCTAAAGAGTCGCCTTCTTCAGCAGCTTCAAGAATAGCCTGTTTCATATCTTCTTTAATATCGTGATCTAACACCGCAAAGGTATCGTTGTTCATGGCATCGATTTCTTCGCTAAGACGTACGACATCATCCGAGAAGTTTTCGTCTTTAATATTGTAGAGCTGTTCGATATGTGAGCCTAATTTGACCCCTTTCTGTTCCAAAATCTGTCGGCAGATACTTCCGGCAGCCACAATCGGTGCGGTTAAACGGCCGGAGAAATGACCTCCGCCGCGATAGTCCTGGAATCCGTTATATTTTTCATAAGCGGTATAGTCCGCATGACCCGGGCGTAGTCTGCCCTTGATTTTTGTATAATCCTGAGAGCGGGTATCCTTGTTCTTAAAAAGGATCGTTAACGGTGTACCGGTGGTATACCCATTGAAAATACCGGAGATAAAGATCGGAATATCTTCTTCATGTCTCTGGGTAGATAATTTTCCTTTTGCCTTACGCTTGTCTAAATCCGCAAGGATACGGTTTTCATCGATCGCAAATCCGGAAGGAAGGCCATCCAATACAATACCGATTTCAGGACCGTGACTTTCTCCGAAAAGGGTAAAGGATATATTTGAACCAAAGTTATTTTTCATAAGGACCTCTTTCTAAGACAGCTCTAATTTCATCATAAGACATTGTCTTTATGGAATAATTTCCAATACTCGGAACAGTGATGATGGTAATTCCTTTAGCGGAATTCTTTTTATCCTTGCGGATATAATCCATTAATACAGAAACATCATATTCAGGTACAGCCGGAAGATTTAATCGCTTATAGATGTTTAATACCCTTTCTTTTAAGGAAGGATCTTCTATAAAGTACAACATGCCCATGCCGACACATTCTCCATGCAGATAGGTATTTAATCCATAGGCGGATTCAATGGCATGACCGATTGTGTGTCCGAAATTTAAGATGGAGCGAAGCCCTGCTTCTTTTTCGTCCTGTTCTACGATTATGCGTTTTAAATCGATGGAACGGGTAATGATCTTTTCGATATCTAATGTTTCCTTTTCAAATTCTTCAACCAGATCCGCTTCAAGAATAAGACCCATTTTCAAGGCTTCCACCAGACCGTTGTTTTGATGGCGGACAGGAAGTGTACTGAGTACATTTGGGTCAATGATAACTGCCTTTGGCTGATAGAAGGCACCGATGATATTTTTATAGGATCCCATATCCACCGCAACTTTTCCGCCTACCGAGGAATCGACCTGGGAAAGAACCGTGGTTGGAATGTTGTAGAAGTCAATACCACGCATATAGGTAGAAGCGACAAAGCCGGCTAAATCTCCGACAACACCGCCGCCTACGGCAATAACGGCATCTTTCCTTGTCATATTGTGCTCGATCAATTCTTTTTGAAGAGCTTCATAGGTATGTAAAGACTTGGATGCTTCTCCCTGGGGGAAGGTGCATACAAAAGAATTCGGGCAGTGTTCTTTTACTTTTTGAATCCATTTTTCTGGAACTCCGGTATCCGTAATAATGGCAATCTTGCGGTTTGTGTTTATATATTCTTCCAATAAATCCAGTCCCTTTCTCTGGATTAGAATAGGATATGATTTTTCATTTAAATTGACAATCAATTTCATAAGATAACTCCTTTTGGATATGATACCATTTCCGAACTTGATTTTCAGAGAATTTAAAAACTATAGGCTGATATCATTGATGTGAAATCCAAATGGATGTATCATAAAAATATAAATACGTGAGGAATATATGGGAAATAAAGATATTAAATTAAGTGAATCCTGTTTGGAATTATTAATGAAAATCGCAAGTACCGGGCATGTCAGCTTCCCGGAGGATATCGATACCGATCAGGAAATGGATGATATTACTCTGCTGGACGAATTAGGCTTTGTTTCGTCCGTTGTTTCTGCTGAGCTGCCTTTGCCGGGAACGTTCTCGAAGCACGAGTTTTTCCTGACCGATGAAGGAAGAGAATATTTAAAGACACATTATGATCTTGTTTTTACTGAAAAGTCTGTGTAAACAGACTTTTTAAGTGACAGTTTTGTGACATTTCAAGTGATAAACTAGCCTTGTAAAAAGAAAGTACAGCTTTTTAGAGGGAATATATATGACAAAAGCTCAAAAAGGAATGAAATATTTAGGTATCGGATATTTTATGATTGTATTATTTGGAGTGCTTTTAGGCGGATTGTTTATCTGGAGTTATTCACATAGCTTTGAATTCCATAAAGCAGGAATGATGCAGTCTGTTCTTTTACCTTTAAGTTACAATATTATTATTAATGTTCTTTGTTGGAACGCCTGCATGAAGGCAGCACATGACCCGACTTCTGCCGTTTATCCTCTGGCAATGTGCTCATTCAGCTTATTTTTAGAGGCATATCACTTTGTCAGCAAAATGATGGAATATGGAACAGCATATGCCTTTGATACCGTTCCGTGGATTTCTTTGACTTTATATATTTTGACAATTATTGTGGCTCTTAAATTGAAAAAGGAAGCGGCAGCATCTAAAGCAGAGGACGGCTTTTCTTATGGGAATTCCAAGCATTTAGTGGTAAAATAACAGTATCAGCAATTACGTACATCAGGAGGAGATATGACTAGAAAAGCAGGACTGTTATGTCCATTGTTTTCGGTTCCGGGAAACCAGGGAATCGGTGATTTTGGTGGGAAAACGTTAAAGATGATTGACTGCATCGCGGATGCAGGTTATTCTGTTTGGCAGATTTTACCATTGCAGATGACAGCTGAGACGCACTCCCCGTATAAAACATATTCAAGCTATGCAGGTGATCCTATTTATATCAATCTTGACCGATTGAGTGAAGAAGGTTTATTAACACAGAGCTCCATTGTGAATTGTAATAAGTTTAAAGACCGCGTTGACTACAATAAAATACGTGAATTCAAGGAGCCTTATTTTGTGCGCGCATTTAAGGCGTTTAAGAAAAATTTTAAACGCTATAAAGAAGAATACGAGAAATTTGAAAAAGAAGCATTCTGGCTGGATGATTGGGCAGTATATCAATTATTCAGTTCTTTCCACGATGGTGCCGTCTGGAATGAATGGGATGAAGAGTATCGCAACTGGCCGGAAGAGCACGCCATTGATTTAGATGATTATCAGGATGAATTATTCTATGTGAAGTTTTTGCAGTTTATTTTCTATAAGCAGTTTGATGAAGTACTGCAGTATGCCCACTCTCGAAATTTAAAGATCATGGGAGACGTTCCGTTCTATGTTGGTTATGACAGTGCGGATGTATGGGCAGAAAAGAAAAACTTTATGTTGGATGAAGATGGCAATCCGACCTTTGTGGCAGGATGTCCGCCTGATTATTTCTCCAAGGATGGACAGCTCTGGGGAATGCCGATCTATAATTTTGCCG
This sequence comes from Faecalicoccus sp., assembly GCA_017941505.1. The sequence goes on from JAGAWH010000185.1 coordinate 31,532, forward strand.
AACAGAAAAAAGATAACTATAAATATTGGTGTGAACGTATGAATTGGACCCACCGGTGTTTCGATTTAGTGCGTATTGACCATTTCCGTGCCTTTGATACCTATTGGATGATTCCGGCTGGCCACCCAACCGCTGTGAATGGACATTGGGAATTTGGCCCGGGCCATGAATTGCTTCAAAGAATTCTGGAAACCAGTCCGGGTATTGAATTAATTGTGGAAGACTTAGGCTATATCCGCCAGGAAGTATTGGATTTAGAAAAAGATTTTAATCTTCCGGGTATGGATGTACTTATCTTTAGAATGGAACCGAAATTACTGAAGAAACCGGCAGAAAAAAATAAGGTTGTTTATTCAGGCACTCATGATAATCCGACTCTTGATGAAGAGTACAAGACATACTCGCCAAATAAGCGCACAGCACTTCGCCGCTTCTTCAAGAAAAGAGGTTATGAAAGCCGTAACTTCAATGATTTAGTATGTCATTACTTGATTGATTGTGAAGCGGACTTTGTGATTCTTTCGCTTTGGGATGTCTGCGGATATAGTGAAGAGGCGCGAATCAATCGACCGGGATTAGAAACCGATTTAAACTGGAGCTGGAAGTTAAAGAATTTCAAAACATTCCCGGCAGAGCTCATGAAGACAAGACCTTGGTTAGAACAAGCTGGAAGAATTGTTGAAAAGTAGAACGTACAGGAAGGTGTTAAGCCTTCCTTTTTTCTATGAGAAATTTTTAAAATCTGTTACTATTTTATGGGGAGTGAGATTATGAATTTAACAGAATTGTTTCAGCTTCAATTTATGATGTTTGCGGAGATGACTGTGGGATATCTTTTGTGCAAAGGAAAGATTTTAACATCAGATCAAAGGTCTGTATTTTCAAAGGCTGTTGTACAGGTATTTTTACCCTGCAGTATTATCAGTTCCTTTAAAGCAGAGTTAAATATGAAAACAATAGGGGACTTTATCGTAATCTTCCTTGTATCCTGCGGTATACAGGTGCTATGTACTTTTTTGGCAAGAGTGTTATATAACCGTGAAAATCCTGAGCGTAAGGCTATCCTGCAGTATGCGACAGTCTGCTCCAATGCGGGATTTTTAGGAAATGCGGTAGCTGAAGGTGTATATGGAGAGACCGGATTATTGTATGCGCAAATTTATTTGATTCCGTTACGAATTATTATGTGGACAGCCGGTGTTTCTTATTTTGAGAAAGATTCCAAAGGAATGGATAAGTTGAAAAAGATTGTTACCCATCCATGTATTATTGCCTGTGGAATCGGGCTTGTAAGAATGTTATTGAATATTCCGATTCCGGCTGCCATTGATAAGACATTGACATCTTTAGGCAGATGTTCTACGCCGTTAATTATGGTGTTTTTAGGTATGATCCTTTATGAGACAGGAATGGGGAATATGTTTAAAAAGGACATTCTTAAATTCAGCTTCCTGCGTCTGATTGCGATTCCGGCATGTGTATGGCTTGGATGTAAATTATGCCATGTTGATAGCTTTATTACCGGTGTTTCGGTATTATTGGCAGCGATGCCTGCCGGCAGTACGACATCGGTATTGGCCGAGCAATATAAAACGGATGTTGAATTTGCGGCCAATGTGGTGGTAGCGACTACAATTCTATCTGTTGCGCTGTTACCTGTATGGGTTATGGTATTGAATGCGTTCTAACACAAAACCACTCTTATCAGGATTTATCTGAAAGAGTGGTTTTTTCTATTCATGTTTTGTTGGAAATTAGAGGATTACGCTGTCTCCGCGCTTAATTGTCTGAGGATCTTTGAATTGAATGTCCTGTCCGGCAGCATCTGTGATGATCAACATCGTGCTCATATCATAGTTCGGTTTCAATTTTTTCATATTTACTTCTACGATTGGTTCTCCTGCCTTTACAACATCACCCTGTTTTTTATTCAAAACACGGAACCCGTCCCCGTTTGTTTCAACGGTATTCACACCGCAGTGTACTAAAAGCTGGACACCGTTTTTCATCTGCAGTCCAAAGGCGTGTCCGGTTGGGAAAAGAACACTGAGTGTTCCGTTTGCCGGTGCACAAAGGACTACCTTATCCTGATTATACTCAAAGGCAATAGAATCACCCATGACCTTTTGGGCAAACATCGGATCAGAGACAGTGGAAACATCGATTAGTTCGCCATCTGCCAATGCGACAATCTTATCGTCTGCAACGTTGAACGCTTCCGGCAATGCTTCTTTTTTCTTTAACTTATCGAATAATCCCATTTCTATAATACCTCACCGTTTGATTCAATTACTTTTTGATACCAGTAGAAGGAATCTTTCTTGATTCTTTCCATCGTTCCGTTGGAACGGTTATCGGTATCGACATAGATAAATCCATAGCGTTTATCGATTGTTCCTGTGGAAAGACCAATCACATCAATAGCGCTCCAAGGCATATATCCAAGAACTTCTACACCATCTTTCATGGCTTCTTTTAATTCCTTGACATGCTCTTTAAGGTAAGCGATGCGGTAATCATCGTGGATTTGACCGTTTTCCAAAGTATCCCTGGCACCCAGTCCGTTTTCTACAATCATGATAGGTTTTTGATAGCGGTCATACATTTGATTTAAGAGCAATCTAAGTCCTCTGGCATCAATTTGCCATCCCCATTCGCTGGCTTGAAGATACGGGTTTTTCATACCGCTGATAAGATTTCCGGCAGCTTTACCTTTACCGACATCATCTGCATTCTGGGTAACTGAAATACATGTTGTGCTGTAGTAGCTGAATGAGATAAAATCAACCGTACCTTCTTTTAAGGTTTTTTGATCCTCCGGATCCATAACAATGTGGATATCGTGTTCGCTCCAATATCTTTTCAAATAGGCAGGATAACTTCCTCTTGCCTGGATATCAGAGGCAAACAAATATTTCAACTTGTTGTTCTGTTCGGCCGCAAAGACATCGTTTGGATGCGGTGTTAACGGATATTGCAGCATGGATGCGATCATACATCCAATTTCAAAATCAGGATTGATTTCATGGGCAAGCTTTACAGCTTTTGCGCTTGCGACAAATTGATGATGCAAAGCCTGAAAACGAAGCTCTTCGGTATTTTCTTTTGAGAATGAAGGGATATTTATGCATCCTGAGGTTAAAATCCCAAAAGGAACTGTCAGAATATTGATTTCATTGAAAGTTAACCAGAAATGAACTTTGTCCTTATATCTTTCAAAGATGGTCTTACAGTAGCGAAGATAGTATTCGATCATCTTGCGGTTGGACCATCCACCGATTTTTGTTAAGTGGTATGGCGGTTCATAATGTGAAATGGTGACTACCGGCTCAATGCCGTGTGCTCTTAAGTCATCAAAAACTTCATCATAATAGGCAAGGCCTGCTTCATTAGGACACTCATCATCCCCGTTTGGATAGATTCGAGTCCAGGCGATGGACATTCTATAAGCTTTTAAGCCTAATTGGGCAAATAGTTCAATGTCTTGGTGAATTCTGTGATACATATCACATGCTTTATGAGAAGCGTAGTAGTATCCTTCTTTGATTTCTTCTGTTTCGATGCGGATACCTTTGTCAGAATCGCTTGCCAGAATATCAGCCACGCTGATTCCTTTACCATCTTCATTCCAGGCTCCTTCCACCTGGTTGGCAGCAGTACTTGCTCCCCATAAGAAGTTTTTCGGGAAAATTTGATTCATAGAATCTCCTTTCATATGGAAATGTATGGAAGAAAGATTTCTTCCATACATTTTGTTTGAATTGTTTATTCGTCAGCAGGATCTTCAAATCCGAAGAAGTAAGTAATGGTTGCGGTAATGATAAATGTTAAAGGAACACTTAAGATACCAAGGAACATATTAGGGCATTTACCTAAGAAGATCGGCAATGTCAATACAGAAGGTGTTACGAAGGTCGGAGCTGTAATTTTTACAAGTCCCATAATGCTTCCGCCGATTAATGATCCGACGATAACAGCGATAAATGGCTTCTTCAATCGTAAGTTAACACCGTATAATGCAGGTTCTGTGATTCCTAACAAAGCAGATAAGGTTGCAGATAATGCGGTACTTTTCATTTTTGTGGATTTCGTCTTTAAGGCAACTCCGGCTGCAGCGCCTGCTTCGGCAATATTTGCGGCAAGTCCGCTTGGTAAGAAGATGGAGTCAAATCCCTGGGTTGCGAACATCTGTACTAAAAGCGGAATGGTAGCGTTGTGTGTTCCGGTTAAAACCATGAGCGGGAAGATTGCAGCGTTAACACCAACGGCCAGCCAGCCCCAGTTGTTGCACAGTTCTACAAATTTGAAGAATAAATCACCAAGTACAGAAGCAGCAGGTCCGATTAAGATCAACATGATCGGAGCAACGATCAATAAGTCTAACATAGGTCTTAAGAATACTTTTACGATATTCGGAGATACTTTGTCGGCAAACTTATCCACATATTTAAGTAACCAAACACTGAAGATAACTGGTAATGCCTGTGCTGAGTAGCTCATGATCTTAAGACCGATGCCAAAGAAGCTTACGCTTGTGCCGACTTCACCCAGACCAGATAAAGATGGATGTAATAAGATAGCAGCTAAAGCCATGGAAATCATCACATCAACGTTCATTTTCTTGGCAGCGTTGTAAGCTACAAAGAAAGGTAAGAAGTAGAATACGCCATCACCGATGACACCATTTAGGATTGTATATGTAGGTGAATCAATCGCGATAAGTCCGAATGTATTGAGAAGAACCGCAAGAACTTTTACCATACCGGATCCGGCAATGATCATGATAGCCGGAACAAAGCAGGAAATTAATGTATCTAATGCAGCTTTGAAGTAACCTTTGATGCCCTGTGGCTTTTCTTCCGGTGTTTCTTCAACTTCAGCAGATGCGCTAAGATCACCGACCAATTTAACAGCTTCGTTATATACATCGGTAACAGCCGGTCCTAAAACTACCTGAAGCTGTCCGCCGCTGTCAAGAACCGAGATAACACCGTCTAATTTTTTGATGGCTTCACGGTCTGCAGCATCGTTGTTTTTAAGTACGAATCTTAATCTTGTGACACAATGTGTCATCGTAGTAATGTTTTCTTTACCCCCGACTTTTTCGAGGATTTCTTGTGCTAATTGTGTGTTTGACATTTGAATTGTCCTCCCTGTTTACAGCTTTATTATCACGATTTTAGGGATTTGATTCTGTCGTTAATTTAGCTTAAATAAGATATAAATATTATCTTAATTTTTTACATATAAAAAGATGTCGATAATAAAGATAAAAATCGACATCTAAAAATTATCTTTTATCTTGATAAGATGGAGATGTTTGAATTCGTTCATCTTTAAGGTGACTTTTAAATCCAGAATACCGGATTTTGTCACTTTGATCATTTCCCCGGTAACCGGTATTACAGAAGCGGCCTCTAAATATTCGCTTTCTCCCGATCCGATAAAAGAATCATCATTGTAGTGCATGTTTAAATAGTGGCCAAAGGCACATCCGTTTTCATCGTTAACGGTTCTTGTCTTTAAGATGTAATCGCCGACAGGGAGACCTTCAAAACGCATTTCAAAGCTTTTAGGGATATCATCTTCAAAGAGATCAGGCTTGTAATCGTCAATTTGATTCAATATATCTTTGGCGTAATATTTATATCCGGGCTTCTTGCAGTTATGAACAAGAATTTGGATGAATCCCGGTTCCTTTGACTTTGTGATGAGGTAGTCTTCAGAAATCGCCGCTAATAATTCGTCCTGCTGGTCTAAAAGCTTAAGCGCATGCCAGGAAGGCTTGCGAATACCTGTAGAGGTCATAACACCCGGAAGCAGATTGAATGTTTTATCAAAAGATATTTCATCAAACATCAAATCCAGTGGTATATCCAAAGGTAAAGATGAACAGATTCCATACCCTGCAAGGACATTTCGGATGATGCGGGCACCCATCCAAGGGGTTTCGTTGAGTACATCGACATCATTGATCCTGTCTTTCCAGCTGGTAATCAAAACAGAATCGGTTTCTCTGCCTTCTTCGAGCAGGATACGCTTTGCCCGTTGATATTGTTCCAGAACGTAACCGGCATCGGTCAGCCGGTTGATAAAAATCTCATTTCCTTTTTCATAGAACGCATAAGGTGCACATATGATCGTAAACATGTGCATATCCGGGTTTGCCTTGACAAAACTGCGGAAGTTTTCCGAATCTTCGTTAACTAATATACCGGGGCCGATGATTTCTGAATCCAAGGTGCATTCTTTTAGAATGGCTTTTATCTTCCGGTAAAAAGAGGTATAGTTTTTTAATTTTTCATGATCATATCTTGTGTTGTATTCGATTTCAAAGATTGTATGGTTTCTTATACTGTTCCCAAACCGATTCACAAAACGGCGGCATTGTTTTTGAAAATAAGAAATGAAGCTGTCTTCATCTTTAATGAACCTATAATCGATCACAATGATCAAATCCATATGTATTTTCACAAAGAATTCAATTACTCTGTCAGCTGTGTAATAATGATGATTTCCATCTTCGGAATAGGTGTCTAAAGTAAGCCTTGCCCGCTTGAATTTTAAGGTTTCTTTTAAATAGGAAATTTGATCATTCATATTGCTTTTCATCATTGTTTCAAAACTTCCGGCATTGAGGATTTCTGTCCAATATTTTTCAAAAGGAGGATAACTATCCTTTGGAGTGATGTGAATTTGTATTGTATTGTATTGCCTTTTTCTTCCTTCTTGTCCTCTTCTAAATAAGAAAGAATATCCTCTTGATGAATTTCCTGCTGTTTTGTTTTATGAAGCTGCCGATATGCACCCGGAGTCATATGATATGTCTCATGGAACTCGCGGTTAAAGGATGCGATATTGGCAAAACCATTATCGATGGCAATTCTTAAGATGGTTTCATTGGTACTTAGAAGATCCTCTGTTGCATATCTTAAGCGAACTTGATTTAAGTATTTTAAAAATGACATTTGAAATTCATTTTTGAAATAACGTGAAAAATATTGCGGTGTTAAGGCAAACGCATCGGCAATCGTATCAAGTGTTAAATCATCCGCATAGTTGGCTTCGATATAGAGTGCGATCTCATTTTTTCTTGACGAGTCCGAATCGTCAAAAATATTATTTGAGAAATTTGTGATTAAGCTGTAGACAAGGGACAGTGAGTACTGTTCCTGTACAATGCGGTTCTGTCCCGATTCATAATAGGATCTAAGTAATCCGTTTAATGTTCTTTTTAACTCTTCTGTATTTTCATTGTTGATCTGATGTGTATAACAGACGATCATTTTTCGCTGATGGCCCATCAGACGTAATACCTCTGAGTGGCTGATACGGCATTCTACCACAACACCTTCACAATGCATGGTGTAGATTTCATCCGGATTGATCACAATGATTTCTGTGTTTTCAAGAGGGAACACCTTATTATTGTCTTCAATATGGGCATGTCCTCTTAGTACATAATATAGATAGAAGTCTCTTGATTTTTCTTTTTTAAGGGTTATATCTTTAATAATTGTCAGGTTAATTAGTTTCATATGGTTCTCGATTCTTCTTTATTTTACAAGAATAAAATATTTTTGGGGAATATAGTTTCTGTTTTCATGTTATTAAATGATAAAAACCATCCGGGAAGGATGGCTGTATACATTATCTTGGTGTAATGGATTTTTCGGTTAAGAATCGGGAGTCATAGTCTCTTGGAACCATATCGCAGGTTCTTTGATACCATTTCAACATTTCTAATTTCATGCGTAGGATCTCAGATGCATATTTTTCATCATGGATCACATTGTACATTTCTTTTGGATCTTTTTCTAAGTCATAGAATTCATCCTGACCGGATAAGCGCATGACATATTTATAGCGGCTATCACGGATCATGGTACCTTTTTCATGCGCTTCGTCATCCACTTCTGCATTCATCTTTGCCCAATAATCATTTGTCTTTTCAGGTCCTTTATCTCCAAAATGATGGAATTCATCGGCCTGCTTTTCATGGGCTAAGCGTCCGCCTTCACTAAAGACATAGTCTCTGTTTGGATGACTTCGATTCTCGATAACAGGACGTAAGCTGACACCGAACTGGTCATGGCTTGGGGCAACGCCGGCATAATCCATAACGGTAGCGTAGAAATCTACCAATTCAGTCAGAGAAGCTGTGGTACCCGGATCTACTTTTTCATTCTTTGGAGGTTTTACTAAAAACGGGACCCTGGTCAAGATATCTTCAAAGCTGTTCTGGGCTTTTTCCGGAAGATCAAAGTCACCGGCAAAATCACCATGATCACTTAAGAATACGATAAGCGAGTTATCATACATTCCCGCATCCTTTAGTGCATCGATCACCATTTGAAATAAATCATCTACATAAGAGCATTGCGCTAAGTAGATTCTTCTTAAATCTTCCCATTGTTCATTAGAGAAATCATTCATGCCTGCAAACTCATGAAGCTTATGGATCATTTTGGATTTTCCATCGGTTTGATCCAAACACACTCTTGGTTCCATCTTACCTGGGTCAATTCTGTCATAATGTTCCTTGTCCGTTACATAAGGAACATGGGGATTCGACCATCCAAGAAACATACATAAAGGCTTGTCACCATCTTTATGAGCCCGTATTCTTTCGCATGCCGCCAAAGTATCGCCGATATCTGTCTTAATTTCATCTACCACGCCGATATAATGCGAATATGGGAATTCTTCAACAACACTTGCGCCTCTGTATGAATTGATGCCTTCACCTTTTGGATAGGTACAAATTTCATCAAACTGGGTAGCCATTTCTCCCGGAATATTGGCAGCGATAAAGTCGTTGCGGCTGTTCATCCATACATGATATCCAGCTTTTCTAAGTTCGGCAAACATCGTATCTTTTCCGTCATGAATCAGATAGTGCATAGTTCTATGTCCATTGACATGTGGATACAAACCCGTAAAGAAAGAACAGCGGCTTGGTACGCATACCGGATTTTGACAATAGGCATTTTCAAAAGATACAGCCTCAGTTTTTGCGAACGCGTCCAGGTTTGGAGTGCTTGCCGCCCGATTACCCATATGTCCCATCGTATCCCGGCGCATTTCATCCGGATTGATAATGATAATATTCGGTCTGGTCATGTTTTATCCTTTCTTTTTTATTATTTATATGAAATAAGATCAATTTCTATTGTTCTAATTGTATCATCCATGAAATGGATTTTTTATGTGATTATTCGATTATGACCGGAATTTATCGATAATTAAAAACATAGTTGTATAAAAAGTAATATTCAAAACATGTTATATATTTAGTATAATTTTAGGTATCTGATACAGTATTTCAAACATATCATAATCGTATATCTTAATTCTTTTATAGAAGGGCTTGTGTTTATGGAGGCGATTTCATGAATTACTTAGAAACAGGCTTTAGACCTTTTTATCATAATTATTGTGCATTGGAGCTAAATGATGCATTACGTACTAAAGTTCGAGACTGTCCGGATGCAGAAAAAGCATCCCATGTGATTGTATATGGATACATTGATCCAAAAAGAGGATTGATGTTGGAAGTGTTGGGCTGCGGTAAGCAGGGAAAGCTGTTTTTTAATTATGCCCAGGCTTACTCAGGTAAAAGCGTCGCGCTCAGTATTTCTTCGGTCGCATCCGTTCCTTTTGAATCGTTGAAAACACTGCCGGCTAAGCTTGAAAAAGACTATGAGGCAAAGGTTGCGAAATTAAGAAAATATGACGCTTCAAAAGAAGTAGAGGAAAGCCGTAAGTTTGAATTCTTAGATGGAAACCGTCATTCTGTTTTCCCGGATCGGATCGAAGTTGTATTTTCTTTACCGGGATTTGAGGATGAAAAGGGCTGGGTAAATATTACAGGCTTGAAAGAAAAAACGATTGTCGGTGAATTATTAACGCAGCCAAAACAGAATTTTAAGGTGAATAAAGGAGATACAGTAGAGTTTGCTGGCCGTCATGAAGACGATGGTACATCAACATGGCTGGTTGATTTGAGTAACTGGACCCTTGCCAAAGAGGATTTGGAAGATGGATCTTTCTTTAAAGGGATTCTAAACGACTACATCAAAGATAAAAATGAAGATACTTTCTTATTTGTACTGTTGATACTTCGCAGCACCGAAGTCTATGTACCGTGTAAAGTGGAACAAAATGAACATACCGAAAAAATCTTAAAGAAATTAAAAGAAGGAACCGCATTTGAAAATCTTTCCGATGAAGAAAAAGAGCAGTTGAAGTCTCAGATTAGGGTAGATGTACTTATAAGTGATAAGAATGAAAAAGCCTTCCCGGTCTTCTCTTCTAAGGATCAAATTGAAAAAGATGTATTAAATACAGTGCAAGCTATAAAAATGCCTTTTATGGATGCCTTTGAATTGGCTTCTAAGAGTGATGTAGATGGCTTGATGATCAACGGATATACACAGAAGGTATTCATTGAGAAGAAGCTTTTTGAAAGACTCTCGAATATACGCTCTGTATTTGATAAATCAGGCCAGCAGCCGGTCCATCTTATAGATTTAAAGCCGACCATAGAAAGTACCGGACAGGGGATGACAATTCGTGTCGGTGGAGTAGATATTTTTAACTATGCCCTTTATCAAAATAATGTATCGCCGATTCACGGAATACAGCTTCAAAATGATACAGGCAATGACTTTGAAGGGTTACATCTGCATATTTATTCGGATTCGGATATCATTCGGGAATATGATGTTTTGTTGCCGGGAATTCCTTCCGGAAAACCGATTAATTTAGAAGATCCTCAATTGATGATCAATGGTAAGGCTTTGGCTGATTTAACCGAATCGGTGATGGTGACGGTGACCATTGAGCTTTGTAAAGAGAATGAGGTTGTCTGTGGATGCAGCTCACAAATGCAGATTCTTGCCTATGACCAATGGCAGGGTTCACGATCCTATCGTGATTTATTACCGGCATTTGTCCTTCCGAATCATCCATTAATTCCGGTTTTAATGCGGGAGACATCCGAGCGCTTACGAAAATGGAAAAAGCCGACATCGTTAGAAGGTTATCAAATGGGTGATCCAAACCGTGTCAGAGATCTTGCGGCAGCAGCTTATGCGGTGATTCAAAAGAAAAATATTACCTATGCCGAACCACCGGCCAGCTTCAGTGTGCCCGGACAGAGAATACGTACTCCGGAATCTGTATTGGAACAGCATTTAGGAACCTGTATGGATATGACCCTTTTATATACAGCCTGTCTGGAAGCAATCGGTTTACATCCACTGCTGGTGTTGATGAGAGGACATATCTATGCCGGTGTATGGCTAAGAGAAAGAACACCGGAAGAAATCCGAAGAGCAAATGTTGTGATCGATGATCCGGAAGAATTAATTAAACGGATCGGGAACAGAGCAGATGAATTAACATTTATCGAATGCACCGCCATGTGCTCCGATCAAAAGGTCAATTTTGAAGAAGCAGAAATAATGGCCAAAGCGCATAACCTTGCCGATATCCGTTCTTTTGATTATGCGATTGACGTATATATTGCCAGATTATACGGCATCAAACCGATTCCGTCGCGTACCAGAGATGCCGGCAATTATCAAGTTGATGTTAAGGATTTAAAAGAGTCCGGTATTACCGTGGCTCCGACAAATCTTGATATATCGATTTCGCAGCCGCAATCCGATGCACCGAAAAAGGTTTTGACAAAAAAGGATCTTTGGGAAAGTAAGTTATTGGATTTAAGCAATCGGAATATGTTGTTAAATCTTTCTTTGAAAACTTCAATTATGCCGATTATGTCCAGTCATATTGATGAGTTGGAAGATGCTTTAGCCGATGGACATGAATTTCATCTGCTTTCGGTTCCTGAATGGATTGCACAGTTGAGTTTTACAGCCACAGATGAATACGGTCGGGAAAGTAAACCGATTCATTGGTTATCTTATGAGATTGAACATAGAGGTGTCTTTGAACTTACAAATTGGCCGGCAGGCAGAGATTTTGACTTTAACGAAAAATTCCGTCAGGAATTCAGAAATCATAGATTGTATACTTACAGCCATCCAAAACAGCTGGATAAAGAATTGACATCCATCTATCGCTCGGCAAGATCGGCCCAGCAGGAAAACGGTGTCAGCTCTCTGTATTTGGCGATCGGACTTTTACGCTGGTACACAGGCGAAGACAGCCAATTACCATGTTATGCACCATTGATTCTTCTGCCGATTGAGATTATTCGAAAATCTGCTCATCAGGGATACGCCTTACACGCAAGAGATGAAGAACCTCATTTTAACACCACATTATTGGAAATGTTGAAGCAGAATTATAATCTGGATATTCATGGTTTGGATCCGCTTCCTGCCGATGAGCACGGCATTGATATTAAAAAGACCTTTTCGATAGTCAGAGGTGCTTTATACAAACTAAAAGGATGGGATGTTGTGGAAACATGCGTCATCGGAAACTTCAGCTTTGCCCAGTTTGCGATGTGGAATGATATCCATACTGCAGGTAATAAATTAAATAACAGTAAAATTGTGCGAAGTTTAATGGAAGGACATGTGGCATGGGATACAACAATTCCGGAGCATCCGGATACCGAATATACATATCTTCCGATTCCGGTAGATGATACGCAGCTGCAGGCTATTAAAAAAGCAGCCAGAGGAAGTACCTTTGTGTTACACGGTCCTCCGGGCACCGGAAAATCTCAGACGATTACAGGAATGATTGCCAACTTAATGGCCAATGGCAAAAATGTATTGTTTGTAGCTGAAAAGATGGCTGCTCTTACAGTTGTACAGAAGCGATTAGCTGCATTAGGAATTGAAGATTTCTGTTTAGAATTACATTCCAATAAAGCCAACAAGAAACAGGTGCTTTCACAATTGGAAAAGGTTTTATCCATTAAAAAACCTGCTAAGAAGACGGATTATGCAGAATTATTGGAAAGAACGACTGCAGAAAAAGAAAAATTAGATAATTATGCCAGACATTTGCACGATGTAAAAAGAAGCGGATATAGTTTAAGAAATTTGATTGATTTATATGAAACGGTCCGTAATGAAAAGTCAATGATTCATTTTGATCCTTATGAAGCAGGAAAGATCACAAAAGAACAAATTGTTCGTCATCCCGGATTCATTGGTCAGTTAACTGCAGCCGGTCACGGAATTGAAGATATTAAAGAAAGCCGTCTTAAAGAGATTGGATTAACTTCCTTTAATGCGGAGATTAGAACTACTCTTTATAAGCTTTTAAAACAATATGATACAGACTTAAGTAATATACAGGTAACCTCAAAGAAGGCTGCTTCTCTATTGAAAGTAGAAAATCCGACCGAGAAGCAGGACTTTACACAGCTGTATCAGCTTATTGAATTGTTCTTTAGACAGAAAAACAATAAAAGTGTTCCTTTGGAAGTGTTGAAGAATAATCAATCTGCAGTTTTATCGTATTTTGCTGAGGCAAAAGATTTCCAAACACAGGAAAGAAATCTATTACGCTTATGGCGAAGTGAATTCCTTTCTATGGATATATCCTCTTTCTTAACAAAATATGATGTGGCAGGAAAGAAATTATTTGGAAGAGCGAATGCCATTAATGCGATTGTTGCGGAAATTCAAAGATATTCGCTGCAGCCTATCACTTATGAAATGATTCCTAAGCTTTTAGAAGTGGTAATGTCTTATCAGCGTCGTAAAAACCGCATCTACGATATGTATAACGCATTGACACCGGCCGCAAAGTCTTTAATGAAACAATATCATACACGCATGGATTATTTAGCTGCGATGGACGAAGCAAGAGAGTATCGTCGAAAGTTATCCGCTTTCCCGGGTGGTGTTCAAGCTGTAGAGGCTTTGCAGAAAAATAAAGAAGCTGTGAAATGTTTTAGTGATTATATCCAGCAGTATCTGAAAGTTTTAGAAACAGAAAGTCTTTTTAACAAGACTTTATCACGACGTAAATCGGATCAGAAATCCAATTGGATTGAAGAAGAAAAGAGTTTATGTAAATATCTGCAGGAACATGTCACTTCTTTGAAGAATTGGGCAATCTATAATCAAATTCGCCGGAAGTGCGTGGATGCCGGGTTACTACCGGTAGTAGAGGCATTTGAAAATGGTATGGATCAAAATGAATTGATTCCTGCATACAAAAAAGGTCTTTACTATGCCTTGATCAATGAAATCATTATTACAGATGATGTGTTAAGCAGCTTTTCTGGTGTTACCTTCAATGAAGCCGTTGAACAGTTTAAGCGAATGGATGATGCCTTGTTGGAAAAGACAAAAAAGGAAATATATTATCGTCTAGCCATGCAGTTACCATCTGCTTCAGATTCACCGGAAATCGGTAAGGAATTGAATTTGTTGAGAAAGGCCATCAGCAGCAATGCCAGGGGAATGACGATTCGAACATTGTTTGAAAGAATACCGCATATATTGCAGCAGCTTTGCCCATGTATGTTGATGAGTCCAAACTCTGTTGCGCAATATCTGGCTCAGGAAAATGATATGTTTGATGTCGTGATATTTGATGAGGCATCACAACTTCCGACATGTAAGGCAATAGGAGCTTTGTTCAGAGCAACAGATGCAGTAATTGTCGGAGATCCGAAACAAATGCCGCCGACCTCTTTCTTTGCGGGAAGCGGACCGAATGTGGATGATCTTGCCTTAGCCGATCTTGATAGTATTTTGGATGATGCCCTTGCCTTAGGTATTCCTTCGCAATATTTACAGTGGCATTATCGAAGCATGCATGAAAGCTTGATTGCCTTCAGTAATAATCGTTTCTACGATAATAAGATGTATACCTTCCCATCTGCCAATGACAGGGAAAGACATGTCACATCGGTACATGTGGATGGTACATATAAAAACGGAATCAATTTAAAAGAAGCAGAAGCCGTTGTTGCGGAAATTGTCAGAAGATACAGTGATCCGGCATTAAAGAAACAGTCAATCGGTGTTGTGACCTTTAATGTGAAGCAGCAGGCGTTGATTGAAGATCTTTTAGCTAAGCAGTTTATGAAAAATACCGGTTTGGATGTATGGGCAAACACAGGAGAAGATTCACTGTTTGTGAAAAACCTTGAGAATGTTCAGGGAGATGAAAGAGATGTAATCTTGTTCTCCATTGGTTATGGACCGGATGAAAAAGGCCGTATTTCCATGAACTTTGGTCCAATTAACAGATCCGGTGGTCAGAAACGATTAAATGTTGCGTTCTCCAGAGCCCGTATCACAATGACGATTTTCTCAAGCATTTATTCAACCGATATTCGCGTTACGGAGAATTCTCCGGAAGGATTGAGAGCATTTAAAGAATTCCTACGATATGCGGAAGGACATGAGTTGTATTCGGATGAGGCTTTGAAAGCTGATGAAAAGACAAAAGAAGGTGTCCTTCAAAGCGTATGCCAAACCATTACGGATTGCGGTTATCAATGCATTCCGATGGTCGGACACTCTGATTTCCATGTGGATATTGCGGTAGTTGACCCATATGACCCAACTAAATATATGATGGGTATTCTATTGGATGGAGAAGGTTATCGTCAGACAAAGAACACCAGAGATAGAGAGGTAGCTCAAATTGGTGTCTTAAAAAATCTTGGCTGGACAATCTACAGGATTTGGACAATTGACTGGTGGGATAATAGGGACCGTGAATTGAAAAAGCTGGAATCTCTTTTGGAGCAATCAAAAATTAAGTCACAAAAGCAGTTTGAAGCGAATGAAAAGAAACGGAAGGCTTCCGAAAAACATCAAAAGGATGAACAGGCTCTAAAAGAAGAACTTGAGAAACAGGCAGCAGAAATCATGGCTGAAAGTGAAGATACAGAAGATATTCAAGTTGAAGAAGCTGTATTAACATCTCCTGAAGTTCAAAGTGAAGAAATACAGATGCCACAGATTCCGGAAGAATCGGAAACACAGGATATATCTGAAGACGAAAGTGATGTAGCGCAAACAGAAGATATTCCGCAGATTGAAATACCGGAACCTGTTAAGTCCATGCCGATTGTTGATCAGAAGGAAGATGTTTCGGAAAACAGTGATGGTGCATCTAAACAAGTGATTGAAAAAGAGATTTCTTCAACAGAAGAGATACCACAGATATTTGAAGTAGATCCGTTAGTAGATGAAGCTGTGTCATCGGATGATTCATCGGTAGAAGATATTCACCAAGAACCTGAAGAAAGTCAACCGATAGAAATCGTTCCGGTACCATACGTATTTGCTCCGGAATCGGCTGTTAAATTGAGCTTGGATGAATATATTTCAACAAGCCACAGACAGGAAATCGGACAGAGAGCATTAGAAATCGCTCAGGCTGAGGCACCGATTCTCAAAGATATTCTGATTAGAAAGGTAATGACTTCTTTTGGCATAAATAAGAGCAATTCAGCATTAGAAGCTACAGAGAAAGCGATTAAATCTGTGAAGATAAAATCTCAAAAGCAGAAAGGTATGGTTTTCTGTTGGGCACCGGATCAAGATCCAAAAGCGTATTATGGCTTGCGTATCAGTAATGAAAGATCGGGTAATGAGATTTGTCCGCAGGAAATGCGTAATGCAGCTATTTATGCTCTAAAGACCAAAGGCGAGTTAACTAAAGATGATTTGGTTAAAGAAATGTCCAGAGTGTTTGGTTACAAACGTTTAGGGCCAAAACTGGAAGCAGCACTATTAACAGGTGTTCAATATGCCAGATCTACAAAGGCGATCGCATCAGCTCCTGCAGGTAAGTATAAGCTGCCGGAGTAAAAAAAGTAATATTAATGAAATGAGCCGATTATAATCGGCTTTTCATATTTGTTGATTATAGTGCTATAAAGCTCTATTTCTTACATATCAAATTTCTTGTATAATATACTATGTCGACAATACTTATCACAAAGAAATAACTATTGACAATAATACTGATAAAAAAAACAAAGCTGAAAGAATTGTTAGATAGTGGAATCAACTTACATAGTTTTAAGGAGGGAATAATATGCCACAAAATAATGCGAATGTTGGATTTGAAAAACAAATCTGGGATGCTGCCTGTGTCTTATGGGGACACATTCCGGCAGCAGAATATAGAAAGGTTATTATTGGGCTTATCTTTTTGAAGTATGTTTCAACAGCTTTTGACCGACGGTATAAGGTTTTAGTTGAAGAGGGGGAAGGATTTGAAGATGACCCAGACGCATATGCAGAAGAAAATGTATTCTTCGTTCCAAAAGAAGCAAGATGGGACACTATCGCTTCTAATGCCCATACTCCAGAAATTGGAACCGTTATAGATAAAGCCATGATAGCCATTGAGCAAGACAATCCCAAACTAAAAAATGTTTTGCCTAAAAATTATGCAAATCCGGACTTGGATAAAACTGTTCTTGGTGATGTTGTAGATATCTTTACAAATATGGATATGGATGATACGGATGAAAGCAAAGACCTTCTGGGAAGAACTTATGAATACTGCATTATGATGTTTGCATCTAAAGAAGGTGCAGGCGGAGGAGAATTCTATACTCCTTCAAGCGTTGTTAAGACATTGGTATCGGTTTTAAAACCATTTGATAACTGTCGAGTATATGATCCATGCTGTGGTTCTGGAGGTATGTTTGTACAGAGTGCACGATTTGTGCAGGCTCATTCCGGAAAGCGCGGAACTGTTGCGGTATATGGACAGGAAGCCAATGCAGATACTTGGAAAATGGCAAAGATGAACATGGCTATCCGAGGTATTGATGCAGATTTTGGTCCATATCAGGCGGATACTTTCTCCAATGACCTTCATCCACATTTAAAGGCTGATTTCATCTTAGCGAATCCACCATTTAACTATCATCCTTGGGGACAGGAAAAATTGACTGAAGATTTAAGATGGAAGTATGGTCTTCCTCCTGCCGGCAATGCCAACTACGCATGGATTCAGCATATGATTTATCACCTTGCGCCTAATGGGAAAATTGGTCTTGTATTAGCCAACGGTGCATTATCTACACAGACTTCAGGCGAAGGTGAAATAAGAAAGAAAATTATAGAAGATGATCTTGTAGAAGGTATTGTTGCATTACCTACACAATTGTTTTATAGCGTTACGATTCCTGTAACGTTATGGTTTATTACTAAGAATAAAAAACAAAAAGGAAAAACTCTGTTTATCGACGCCCGAAAAATGGGACATATGGTGGACCGTAAGCATCGTGATTTTGATGATGAGGATATCCAAAAGATTGCAGACACATTTGAAGCATTCCAGAATGGTACATTGGAAGATGTAAAAGGTTTCTGTGCAGTAGCTACTTTAGAAGATATTGCCAAACAGGACTATATCCTCACTCCTGGTAGATATGTCGGTATTGAAGAGCAGGAAGATGACGGAGAACCTTTTGAAGAGAAGATGGCAAGATTAACTTCAGAACTGTCTGACATGTTTAAAAAATCTCATGAATTAGAAGATGAGATTCGTAAAAAACTGGGGGCTATAGGATATGAAGTGTAAACTCTCAGAAATTATGGATTTAATTACTGGCGGAACTCCTAAGACACGTATAGCAGAGTATTGGGGTGGAGAAATCCCATGGTTGTCCGTAAAAGATTTTAACAATGATTATCGATATGTTTATGAAACAGAGAAAACAATTACTAAAAAAGGACTTGAAAATAGCTCGACCAAATTGCTTGAATTTGGGGATACAATTATATCTGCACGAGGTACAGTTGGCGAATTGGCTATGATTCCTTTTCCAATGGCTTTTAACCAGTCTTGTTACGGGTTAAGAGCGAAACGGCACATTGTAGATCCCACATTTATGTATTATCTTGTTAAAAATAAAGTTAAAGAACTGAAACAATATACCCAAGGTTCGGTTTTTGATACGATAACAAAGTATACTTTTGATGGAATTGAAGTAAAAATTCCTAAAATGGAAAACCAACTTATAATAGCTAAGTTTTTAAGCAATATAGACGATAAAATTGAACTTAATTCAAGAATAAACAAGAATTTAGCAGAGCAAATCTCAGCTCTGTCCAATAGTTGGCTTACGGATTATGAACCATTTGGAGGTGTCCTGCCAAATGACTGGGCAATGACCTCTTTATCTAAGATTGCTACATTTACCAGTGGCTATTCATACAAAGGTAGCGAACTTCAAACATCTGATGTTGCAATGGCTACAATCAAAAATTTCAATCGTAAAGGCGGTTTCAAACTTGATGGATTCAAGGAAATAATTCCATCGTCAAAGTTGAAAAAAAATCAACATGCAGAACTATTTGATACGTTAGTCGCTCATACAGACCTGACTCAAAACGCAGAGGTCATTGGCAACGCTGAACCTATACTTAGTTATGCTGGTTATTCAGACATTGTTTTTTCAATGGATGTAGTTAAGGTGCTTCCAGCAAGGCCTGAGATATCTAAGTTCCTTATTGCTGCGTTGCTCAAAGACAAGAAATTTAAAGATCACTGTCTCGGTTATGTTAACGGAACGACCGTACTACATTTAAGCAAAAAGGCATTACCTGAATATCATTTGATGTTACCGAATGATTTATCTGTACTCAAGCCATTGGATGATGCTGTTGGTGCAATGTATATACAGATGGCACATTACATTGATGAATCAGTTAAACTGGCCGCTCTTCGTGATGAGTTGCTACCTAAGCTGATGTCCGAAGAGATTGAGGTCGCTGATTTAAGTATATAAATTCTTGTTTAAAATAGTAAGATAGCGAAAATGTACATCATTTGTTATTGTTCTCTATAAATAACAATATGGAGAATCAATATGAAAAAACAAATTATTAATGAAGTGTTACAAAAAATGCTGTCCGAACTAAATAATGGCCAACTTAATCAATTAAAAAATGCAATGGATTGTGTCCTAACAAAATATGATATTTTTGATGAATTAGGCACTCAATCCAGCATTGAATTACAAAGTAAGTTTTTAGAAGCGAAAAAAATTGAGGGATGCTCTGATAAAACTATCAATTATTATAAAAAAACTATTTCTGATATGCTGCTTGCAGTAGATAAAGAAGTTTTAAATATCACAACAGAGGATCTAAGAAAATATTTGACAGAATATCAGACAAATAAAAAGATCAGTAAAGTAACAGTAGACAATATAAGAAGAATACTTTCCAGTTTCTTTTCATGGCTTGAAGATGAAGATTATATATTAAAAAGCCCAGTCAGAAGAATTCATAAAGTAAAAACTAACTTGATTGTTAAGGATACATACAGTGATGAAGAATTAGAGCAGATGAGAGATTCTTGTGATGAACTTAGAGACCTTGCAATGATTGACATGCTTGCATCAACCGGAATGCGTGTCGGCGAAATGGTTTTATTAAATAGAAACGATATAGACTTTAATGAGAGAGAATGTGTTGTATTCGGTAAAGGAAATAAGCAAAGAATTGTCTATTTTGATGCCAGGACAAAAATTCATCTTAAAAATTATTTAAATAGTAGAGCAGATAGTAATGAGGCATTATTTGTTTCATTGAGATCCCCGTTTACAAGATTAACTATTGGAGGAGTCGAGTCCAGGATTAGAGCAATTGGTAAAAAAGTAGGATTGAAAAAGGTATATCCACATAAATTTAGACGAACACTGGCTACAGTTGCGATTGATAAGGGAATGCCTATAGAGCAATTGCAACGATTATTGGGACATAAGAGAATTGATACAACATTGCAGTATGCAATGGTTAAACAGAGTAATGTAAAGAATGCTCATAGAAAGTATATTGGGTAATAGTATGAAGTATCGGATGGAAAATGTAGTTGATATTATTGATTATCGAGGAAAAACCCCGAAAAAGTCAGATTCTGGGATTGAAACATTGAGTGCTAAATCAGTCAAGAATGGTTATATTGATTATTCTGAATGCTATAAAATATCAACAGAGGAATATAAAAAGTTTATGACCAGAGGGTTCCCAAAAAAAGGTGACATTTTAATGACAACAGAAGCTCCTCTTGGTGTTACTGCTATTTTAGACAGAAACAATATTGCTGTCGCACAAAGACTGCTAACATTAAGAGGCAAAGAGGGACTATTAGATAACCAGTTTTTATATTATTGGCTTAGATCGCCAATTGGGCAATATAGCCTCAAGGCACGAGAAACAGGTACAACTGTAACCGGTATTAAACAAGCTGAGTTCAGAAAAATAGAAATTGATATTCCATCTATTGAAGTGCAAAAAAAAAGAGTTTCGATTTTGAAAAGCATAGATAAAAAAATCGGTCTAAATGAGAAAATAAACAAGAATTTATATGCTTAAATCGGAGACATCAATCTCTCCAGACATAAGCCGAGGGAGTAAAGTATCTCGTAATGCTACTAATCGAATGTTTTCTGCTCGATTACCGGCTATGTGCTCAAGCATAGGTGATATAGATTCATTGTATGCTTCTAAAGATTCCTCTGAAGGTATGACAATAGGATAATTCATTATCTGTTGTTTATCCCCTCGCGGCATTTTGGTTCCTTTAGAACCTGCAACCATATAATCAAAAAAGTGATCGACATATAGTGTTCCATAAAGAAAGGCTGAAAGGTCAGAAGTATTTGGCGAAAAGCATAGAACATCGGTTGAACATCCACATTCAGCAGAAACATACACGATTTTTTTAAAATAAGGTCTGATATTAGAGATAAGAATATCTCCTTTGTGGCATCTGGTGGTTTGTGGTATAGATGGAAGACTAGTGGCATCAACAGCTCCGGCCTTATTGGGTTGCATGTTCTCAGTTGAATAATATGTCGATACTGTAAGCTCAGATACTGGAATTTTTTCGATTGAATATCGACAAATATCCGATAATTTTCCAGTCGGAGTATGAGTGATAGGGTCAAATTCACTGCAATAGATTGCTTGAATTTGCTCTGCTAAATTCTTGTTTAAAATAGTAAGATAGCGAAAATGTACATCATTTGTTATTGTTCTCTATAAATAACAATATGGAGAATCAATATGAAAAAACAAATTATTAATGAAGTGTTACAAAA
>JAGAWH010000186.1 GCA_017941505.1 Faecalicoccus sp.
ATAAAGCTCTGATAACATAGGTTTTAATAAGTTTTATACTTAACTACATTTTTGCCTTTGAGCTTTTCCGATCCGTATTTTGGTTCACATAATCCCGCTCACAATAAAAAACGCCAACCTTTTTTTAGGTTGACGCCATTGGGAGCCAAAATCAGCTCCCTATTTTATTTATCTCTTAATAATAGATAACTTCCTTTAATGACAAAGTCTTCCGGTTTTAATTTTACTTCTTCAATCAAAAATTGATGAATCTGCTTAGCGTTGAGTCCGCTCCATCCCATGATGGATACATTTGAAGAGGACCTGAATAAACCAATCTTATTCATAAGTGGTAGACACTTTTCCTTGATGGATACATCGTTAAACCATATGAGAACGGCACAGTTAATATTGTAGACGATGTTTTTCCAATCGTGTCCATATTCAGCTGCTTTGGCACTGTTTTCTTTATTTAGAGATCGTATTACTTCCAAGCCTTCTTTAAAGGTCTTTTTTTCATCTTCCATACATTACTCCTTAGGAGTATCTGTATTAACGATCTCCTTTGCGCTTGTCAAAATGCTGGCGATATTTTGAAGTTCAGCCGGTACGACAATCTTAGTTGCCTTGCCCTCTGCCATTTCAGAGTATGTCTTTAACGACTGCAAAGCCAGATATTCTTTTGTCGGGTTGGCATTTTTGATCATTTCAATACCACGGGCCTGGGCTTCGTAGATTCTTTCCATCGCCTGAGCTTTACCTTCGGCTTCCGCAATCATGGCTGCCTTTCTGGCATCAGCTCTTAGAATTGCGGATTCTTTTTCACCTTCTGCTGTTAAGATGGCACTGCGCTTTTCACCCTCAGCCTTTAAGATGGACTCACGTCTTTCACGTTCTGCACGCATCTGTTTTTCCATGGCCTGCTGAATATCGCGCGGCGGGATAATATTTTTAACTTCTACACGATTTACTTTAATACCCCATGGGTCAGTAGCTTCATCTAAGATTGCACGCATCTTAGTGTTGATGATATCACGAGATGTTAAGGTTTCATCCAACTCCAAATCACCGATGATATTACGTAATGTAGTGGCTGTTAAATTTTCAATGGCGGTGATCGGTCCAACTACACCATAGGTATATAATTTAGGATCGGTAATCTGAAAATATACAACCGTATCAATCTGCATGGTTACATTATCCTTGGTGATAACCGGCTGCGGTTCAAAGTCCTTTACGATTTCCTTTAAGGTTACCTTGTTGGCAACTCGATCAAAGAACGGTAACATGAAATGTACACCTGTATTCCAGGTAGTATAGTAAGCACCTAAGCGTTCTACTACATAGGCATTAGCCTGTGGTACAACACGCACCACATTCATTAAAATCAAAACTCCCGCAAATACAATTAATAACGGAATCAAAATTGATGCGATAACATTTAATGCACTCATTTTTTTAAACCTCTATTTCTTTTACAATTAATTTGGCCCCTTCTATTGCCATAATTTTTACTTTTTTTCCGGCTTCTACCGGTTTTCCATTCAATTCCACAGCTGACCATACAGCGTTTCTTACTTTTAATTCTCCCCATTTATCCTGGGTAATCGGCTTTGTGATGGTAGCTGTTTCCCCAATAAGGCGGTCGCTGTTGGTAGGTATGATATTTCCTCTTAAATAATCCACAGCCTTCGGTCGGGCTATGATTAAACAGATACCCGATACGCCTAAAAACAACCAGATTTGCGGCCAGAGCGTCAATCCGCATTTCGCAGCAATCCAGGCACAGGCTGAACCAACCGCAAACCAGATACTAACCAGAGCGGACGGTGTCAACACTTCTATGATCACTGCCGCGATTAATACAAATATCCATATCGTAGTCATAAACTAATCCTCATTTACCAGATCCGTTAAATCAATCTCCATGATGTCTTCTTTATCGTTATATTCTGCGTATACTTTCTGTCCTGTCAAAATACAGCCTAAAGTATCTTCTATGGTCTGCATCATCCTTTTATTGGTAATACGGCCATATCCTTTTCCGATGGAAATTTTCTGGAGCCGGTCCATCGATACAAGATTCATATCAATGTCCCTTTTTTGAATCGGTTTAATGGCAAGCTTCTGCTGGGTGGCATCCAGTCCAATCATGACCCAGCGCACATCTTTGAAATAAGAGGATGCCGGACTGTTTAGTGTCATGTTTGTGGCATTCAATGTCACCGTCATCTGATATGAATTTCCTGCAAGCCATTCATACATGATCTGACCTCCTTTGTCTGCATTTTATTATTTTTCTTATTTTTTTGCAAGAAATTTATTATTCTGTTCTTCAACATTTTTTTACCGGACTTATAGCGCACATATTTCCAATGTGATTAACACAAATAAAGCCTTAAAAACAGATGTATGGAATCGGAAGTAGTATAATGAACTAAAGGGATTTTATGATGGATAAAAATGATTTGAAAAAAGAAGCTTCTAAATATACAAAGGATTATACAAATGAACATATACGTAAACAGATTGAAGAAAACAGTGTTATGTTTGGATTTGTTATCGGGTTATTGGTAATGGGCTTTTCGCTTATTTTATTGAGCTTCATCCGTGCCTTTATAGATATATATCCTAACGTATCTGTATATCGCCTATTATCGGAAGTATTGGACAATCATGTTGTGGGGATAGCGTTCGGAGTTCCACTCATTGTGTTTGCGTGTGTAGGAATCAATGAAGATGGCACACTCAATATGATCAAGCACATTCACCCTGCCTGCAGTTCTAAGAGATATCACGCAAAAGAGATTGATGAAATGGCAAATAATCCGGAAACAATCTGGTACAAGGAGGCAAAAGTCTTTATTACGCCAAAAACTTTAATTGGTATCAACAAAGGAATAACCGTAGTGAATTACGAAGATATTGCCGGCATCATCCTGAAAGTAAAACATCACAGCAAAAAAACCACCAGGGGTTCTAACCGTGGCCGAATGAACGTTAGAAGAGCTCTCTATTATGCCTTAACCGATCGCTATAAAGAATGGGATACTTCCTATTTTATTATCAAGACAAAGAAACACAGAAAGCTTTTATTAACGGAAGTGACTGGTGAGACAATTGCCAATCGTCTGATACAGATGATTAGTGAAAGATGTCCAAACATTCTGCTTCCCAAAGATCTAAACTAAAATTGATACCGCAATATATAAAAACAGGGCTATTTGCCCTGCTTATGGTAATATTCATATAATTCGTTTTTGGATAAGTCAAAATCCTTTGCGGCTTGAGCAATCGCAGCCTTGGTTTTCATACCGGCTTTGATATACTCATCTACCTTTTGAATACCGTCATCCAGTGTATAATTCTTTTCCGGTTCGGTATTGCCCTCTACTACGACAACCATTTCACCTTTTAAAGTATCGGCAACGGAAATGACTTCCGACACCGTTCCGCGGATATATTCTTCATGAACCTTAGTCAGTTCTCTGGCAAGGCAGATATTTCTATCGCCTAAGACTTCTACTACATCCTTTAACATCGCCTCAATACGATGCGGTGCTTCATAAAAAATCATAGTATATGGAAAAGATTTTAATTCTTCTAACTCTTTTTTCCGTTTAGAACTTTTGGCATCCAGAAAGCCATAGAACAAATAATGACGGCAGGACAAACCACTTGCGACCAGCGCATTGGTTGCCGCATTGGCTCCCGATACCGAAATTACAGGAATATCCTTTTCAATCACCGCTTTGACAAGCGATTGTCCGGGATCGGATATTAAAGGATATCCGGCATCCGATACCACTGCCACCGTTTTTCCGTTTTCCAACTCCTCAAGAATTTGAGCAATACTGGTATTTTGGTTGTGTTCGTGGTGGGATATCAAGGGTTTCTTGATTCCATAAGCCATTAAGAGTTTTCCGGAATTGCGGGTATCTTCGGCAGCGATCACATCAGCTTCTTTTAATACCTCTAAAGCCCGTGGTGTCATCTCCTGAAGATTACCGATCGGTGTGGGAACCAGATATAATTTTGGTTCGCTTGTCTCAAAGCTTTTCTTTCGGTGCATCGCCAAAGTCCTTATCCGGCCACAATTCTTTAAAGGATACGAAACGAACTTCTTCTTTATTTTCAATCTTTGCCTGTTTTTGAAGAACGTTCATGCTGGTAATACGATAGCGACTGCCTTCAAAAGTGACCGAAGAATTGATTTTCGGAAGATCCTTTCTAAGTAAAGTATATAAATCATTTTCAAAGCGTAAGCAGCACATCAGCTTACCGCACTGTCCCGATAATTTCTGAATATTTAAAGCTAACAGCTGGTTTTTAGCCATGTTGATAGAAACCGTATCAAAGTCTGTCATAAATCTTGAACAGCATGTCTCCATACCGCAGATTCCTAAACCGCCGACCATCTTTGCCTTGTTTCTCGGTCCTACCTGTCTGAGTTCAATACGGCAGTGCAGACGGCTTGCCAAATCTTTAAGCAGCTGTCTGAAATCAACACGCTCATCCGATACATAAGTGAAGATTACTTTAGATCTATCCAAAGTATATTCGCTGCTGATCAAATGCATATCTAATTCTAAGGCATCAATGCATTCATGACAGATTTTTGCGGCCTCAACGGCTTTTTCCACATTTTCTTCCTTTTGGATCAAATCATACTTTGTCGCAAGACGGATAACCGGTTTACATTCACCACGTACTTTCTTTTTATCAAACGGGATCGTAGGCGCACATACTTTTCCGATTTCTTTACCGCGTATGGTTTCCACAACCACAAAATCATTTACTTTATATTTAATATTCGAGCCGAAGGTGTAGGCTTTTTTGGATTCTTCAAACTGAATATAAACAATATTCTTATAGGAACGGACAGTTTCTTCAATTTTTTCGTTTTCCTGGCTCATCCTTTCACTTCCCTTCTAATCTGATTATATATTTTATCTAAAAATAATGCCAAATCAATCGGCCTGCGCAGTAAATCCAATGATTCTACCAATATATTCAACAATTTAGCCTTATTTTCAAGTTCAATGGTTTCACTTTCTTTGACGATATATAGAACCCATTGAAGCCACCAGGTTACATACTGTTTCTGCATAAGTGTGCTTTTTGGCACAAAAACTTCTGTCTGCATCGTATAGATAGCCTGCATATCGGCATTACTTTCCATAAAAGCTTTAGCGGTCTGATGGATATCTTCAAATTCTTCCTGGCCTAATACTTCACAAGCCTCATCATAGGTATATCCCGAGTTTACTCACATATCGGCGGTTTGTAGATCGGTGATCTCTTCTAACCTGCGGATCAAGGTCGTTCGATGTGCCGGTCGAAACTGGATCCATTGACAGCGGGATTGAATGGTTGGAAGTACAGCGGATTTTTCTTCCGCAATCAAAATTCCATAAATCCCGGGCTGCGGTTCTTCCAAAAACTTCAACAAAGAATTGGAAGCATCCGGTGTTGCCTGATCATAGTCTTCCAGAATATATACTCTGTTTCCTGCCACCTCAATACTGGTGTTTTCAAAAAAGTTTTGAAGATCCACAATATCCTGCTTGCGGATACGTTTTTGAATCTCGGTCTTTTTATTCTTTGGATTGAAAGGATCCACTTTTTCTATTTTGGCCCCTACTTTTTCAACTCTGAAATAATCCAAAGATTCCTTTTTCTCCATCCTTTTACAGGAAGGACATTCCTGACAGGCAAAACCGTCTTCATCCGGATGTTCACATACTAAACTTTGCGCAAACAATAAAGCCACCTGTGATTTAGGACTTCCTTTGGATCCCGTAAATAGATAAGCATGGGCAAGGTGATTTCCTTTTAGAGCATTGGATAAGGTTTGATAGACAACAGGCTGTTCGTTTTTGAACTCTTCCTTATTCATAGACTACCTTTTCTATTTCCTTCCACACAGCATCAGTTACGGTTTCAACATCCTCTTCCGCAGAAATAACGGCGATGCGCTCAGGGTACATGGAATTCACCAAATCATAGCCTTCTCTTACTTTAATATGGAACGCATCTGCTTCGCTGTCCATGCGGTCCTTTTCTCCCCGGCTGTTCATCCGTTTCTTTCCTGTTTCCATGGATACGGATAAAAAGATGGTTTTCTTGGGAAGCATTCCTCCGGTTGCGAATTGATTGATATCCCAAACCTCTTTGATTCCTAAACCTCTGGCATACCCCTGATATGCCAAACTGGAATCGATAAAGCGGTCACATAAGACAATCTTTCCTTCAGCTAACGCAGGCTTGATGATTTCCTCTAAATGTTGGCGGCGGCTTGCTGCATATAAAAGAGCTTCCGTGCCTGCATCCATACCGGTATTTTCTTTATCCAGTAAAATATCTCGGATTTTTTCCGCAATTTTTGAGCCTCCCGGTTCTCTGGATAAAAGAACGGTTTGACCGCGTTCTTCTAATCTTCTTTTTATATTTTCACAGATGGTGGTTTTACCACTGCCGTCATTGCCTTCAAATGAAATAAATACACCCTTTTTCATATCTATTCTCCAATCTTATGCATTATAGCACGAATCTATTTTTTTATGTTAAGCTAATGGTATGTGTGGAAGATATAATTTTAATCCAAATGATATCGATTATCTTAAGGAACATTTTGAGCTGTTTTTAAATATCCCATATGGGGATATCTATCCATCATCTAAAGGATTGGTATTATTCGGTGATGATCATCACATCAAAGGCAGTTTAAAAACGTTTGGACTAAAAAGAAAATCGTTGATTATTAACGCAAGACAGGAAACGGTAACAGAAAAACCAACATTTAAAAATCTCAAACATTGTGTGGTTCCCTGCTCCGCTTTTTATGAATGGACACCTCAAAAGGAAATGGTGACCTTTTATAAAGAAGGTCAGATTCTATATCTGGCGGCATTATATGAAAAGGATGAATTTGTGATATTAACTACCAATGCCAACGCATCTGTTAAGGATGTGCATCCCCGTATGCCGTTGATTCTTCCTGAGAATTTGATTTCAAAATGGATTTTCCCGGAAAATGATGTACAATCTCTGTTGAAAACAGAGCCAATCTCATTGGATCGTTTTCGACAATTTGAACAGTTATCTTTGTTCTAGAAAGGAATCATTATGAATCTTGAATTGATAAATGATTTAAAAAAGCTTTCAAATGTTACGGTTGTTGCGGTATCCAAGACCCGTTCATCAGATGAAATCGATGCAGTTGTCAGTGCCGGCTTAACAATATTCGGAGAAAACCGGGTGCAGGAATTTGTAGATAAATACAATCCAAAATATACCTGGCATATTATCGGTCATCTTCAGACCAACAAAGTGAAATATGTAGTGGGAAAAGCGGATGTGATTGAGTCTTTAGATTCGATCAAGCTTGCCAAAGAAATTGAAAAACAGGCCTCTAAATTAAATGTTGTTCAGAAAGTATTGGTGCAAATCAAAATTTCCGAAGACGAGAAAAAGACTGGCCTTCCGTATTCGCAGGCAATCGCCTTTCTTAAGGAATTAGAAAACTATCCGCATATCTGTGTAAAAGGCTTTATGTGTGTGGCAAGCCATACTGAAGATGAAGTGTTGATTGCCAAAGAATTTGACCAGATGCATGAATTATATTTATCTATGAAAGAAATCTATCCTGAAATTGATACTTTATCGATGGGTATGTCCCAGGATTATAAGCTTGCGATTGCGCATGGATCCAATATGGTTCGTATCGGTCATGCGATTTTTGAATAAGAATCTACTTGTTTGTATAAGTGAATATGATAGAATTTAGGTTATGAAAAAAATAAGTGCAGAACGTAGAAAGGTTTTAACGATCTTAGCTTCCGGTATTCTGGTATGGGCAGTTCTTTTGTTCTTTACCTTTGATTTCACATCGGAAGCACAAAAAGCTGCCACAGCTCGAAAAGATCAGGAAGGAACCTCTGAAAAAACAGATTCAACCAATCAAACGATTGCACCGGTATCCGTAATTATCGATGCAGGACATGGCGATTATGATGATGGCCTTGTCGCAGAAGATGGATCAAAAGAAAAAGATCTAACTTTAAATCTGGTATTAAAGATCGGAAAAGAATTAGGTAAGATGGACTCCAATATTACCGTTTTATATACCCGTGATTCCGATGAGATCCATTTCTCAAGTTCAACGAAAAACGATGAATCCGGACGCATCAACGTAGCCAATAACTCGGAAGCGGATTATTTCCTTTCCATTCATATGGCAAGAGATGATGATGCTCAAAAAACAGGTTACAGCGGATATACCAGAGAAGACGATACATCATCACAAACTTTATATGTAGATATTGCCAAGGAATTAACAGAAGTTGGATGGACACCGGATTTAGGAATCAACTATGTCAACAATGAACCGGAAGTGATCGCCAACCAAACTGAAAGACCTTCCTTATTAATAGAGATTGGTTTTATCACCAATGTGGATGAAGTCAATGAATTAAACCAGGAAGAAATTCAAGATACTTTGGCCAAAGCTATTGCGACAGGTTACTACAATTATTTGAAATCATTGAATTAGAAAAAGGGACTGTGAGCCTCTGAATTACAATCAGCAGGCTATACAGCCCTTTTTATTAAACTTCATAAAGTTGTCATATTTTATAAAACAATTTGACAGAACAATTTTATACATCTAAAAGAACCTCATCCTTTGCCTCATCAAAGGAATCATACCGCTTATATGCACCTTGATTCTTTCTCATCTGTTCATACTCTGCAAGGGCTGCACGAGTTTCTGAATTTGGGCTTTTTCTTTTTATTTCAAATGGTATTCCATCATTGTTGACAGCACTTTTTAGAAAAATAGTAATGGCAGTTGACATATTCAATCCAAGATCCACAAACAAAGCTTAGGCCTGAGCCTTTAAATCAGCGTCAACTCTAACATTAATGTTGGCAGACGACATTTTCATCACACCTCTCCGTTCTTGTGTTAACAATATAATACATATCTTGTACATTGTAAGCATTCTTATTTCCGCTTATAAGCATATGTTTGGCATGGTACATAGTATGTATTCTTTATTTTTTTTATGTTTGGGATAAATAAGCCCGTTTATCAGATGGAAACAAAGATTATCTTCCTTCTATGCATCGGCTCTGAACGACTGCCCTAATTTGATATCACATTTCTGGCATCAAAATCAAAAAAAATTAGATGGTGGCAGGATCATCTATTTGTCAGAACCGTGAAATATAGACAGAATGATAAAAGAGAATAATAATGATAAAAGAGAATAATAAAATACGGTATAGAGTCAAATCTATACCATATTTTTATGCCTTTTCGTATTCTGGCTGATAACTCGCAAAGTGTGCTAATTGATCATCGCTGCGATAATAATAACGCTTACCTTGATCTAATGCGACAATTTCTGCCATTTCATCTTCAGTTAATTTGAAATCAAAGATATTCAAGTTATCGCGGATATGATCCACATTTTTGCTTCCCGGAATTACCGCGAACTGCATCTGTGTATGCCATCTTAAGATAATCTGCTGAGGTGATTTTCCATACTTTTCAGCCAATTTTGTGAATACCGGTTCATTCACCAATGACTTATCTCCATGTCCTAATGGGTACCAGCTCATCAAATGAATTCCATATTTATCCGTTGTCTTACGAAGCTCTTTCTGGCTGAAATAAGGATGACATTCTACCTGCATAAATTGAGGTACAATTTCCCAATTCTTTTCTAATTCTTCTAAGAATTCACCTTCAAAGTTAGATATTCCGATTGTCTTGACTTTCCCTTCACGATATGCCTTTTCTAACTGGCGATATCCTGCCATCCAGTTTCCTGCCGGCTGATGAATATAAAGTAAATCTACATAATCAAGACCTAAACGTTCTAACGTTTCATCTACCGCATTTTCATTTTCATATTCACTTGGCCATAATTTTGTAGAGACAAAGACATCTTCTCTTTTTACGCCGCTTTCTTGAATGCCGCGTCCTACTGCTCTTTCATTTACATAAGCGTTAGCTGTATCAATTAAAGAGTATCCCATCTTTAATGCTTCTCTGACACTGTTTTGGGCATCTTTTGGTGCCAACATAAATGTTCCAAGTCCAATTACCGGGCACTTTACATCATTGTTCAATACTAAATATTCCATTGTTTTATCCTCCTTACATTAAATTATTTGTAGATAACCAGCTCTTCAGTGCTGTATCGCAATTTCCTGCTTGAGATCCTGTGATCGGCAATCCCTTTTTAACGTTTGCCTTAGAGGCAGCCTTTTTAATATCTTTTTCGGTTCTTCCCATTCCGCTTCCTTCATTAGTACAGATTGGAAGAATGGTCTTACCGGAAAAATCATACTTTTCTAAGAAAGTGAAAACTGCCATCGGCATATGTGACCAATAATTCGGATATGCCAGAATGATCGTATCGTATTCATCGATGGAATCCGGATAACTTACCAATTCCGGGCGGGCATTGTTCTTAAGGTCTTTCTTGGCCTCATCAATGCAGGTCATATATACCGGTGAATATGGATTTTTCATTTCTATTTTAAATGTATCTGTTTCAATCATGTCTTTAATCTTGTTACATACAATTTCTGTGTTTCCCACTTTTACATAGCGCATGGATCCTCCAAAGTAGTTTTCATCCGCTCTTGAGAAAAATGCAGTTAATACTTTTGCCATACTGCTTACCTCCTTGTTTGTATGGCTACATTATAAAAGTCAGTTATTAAAATTTCTAATTGAATAATTATATAATTGATTTAATATTTAAATAGAGGTGCAACTATGAACACAAAACAAATTGATTTCTGTATTGAATTAGCCCATACGCTCAATTTCAGCAGAGCAGCGGATAACTTATATGTCAGTCAGCCTACTTTTTCCTATCAGATCCGCCTTTTAGAAGAAGAGGTCGGCTTTAAAATCTTTGAAAGAAGCGGCAAAGGGGCCACGATTACACCGGCCGGTTCTCAATTTATCAATTTTCTTGTGAATATGCGGGAAGATTTAAAACGGGCCATTGAACAGGGGCAGAATTTCAGTTCTAAATATAAGGATTCCTTATCCATCTGCATGTCGGTTCGTCAATCGGTTTATTTTCTTCCTGAGGCAATGCGTCTTTTTAGCGAAAAATATCCCCATATCCAATTGATTCCTTTGTTTCAATATGCGCATGGACTGGAAGTTTTTCTTCGAAATGAGACAGATATTCTTTTTGCCCTGAAAGAACAGGTTGATCATCTTCCCGATATCACCATGCATAAATTATTTAAGAGCCGCGTTTATTTAATTACTCAAAGAGATGATCCACTAGCCGAAAAAAATATCATTAATGAAGAAGATCTTTATGGCCGGACTTTGATGATAGGAGGTGGTTCCCCTCACGCCTTACAAACTGTTCAGCATCGTTTGATCAATACCGGAAAGATTCAATATTTTAACAGTGCTGACCACGATACTACCTTAACCAATGTAGCTGCCGGATTAGGTGTTTGTCTGGCTCCGGGTTTCTTAAATGATCACAGCGGACAATTTGCCTGGATTCCATTTGAGTGTACGGAACATTTTGAATGCGTTTTATGTACGCATAGAGATGATCGAAGAGAATCTATTTCATCTTTCGTTCAAATTCTACAAAATTTATATGAAGAAGCTGTAGCTTTTCCTCTATAATACCGTTTTTATATTCATATAACCGAGCAGAATTATGATATAATAATACCGAAATAATTAATGGAGGTGTTTAATATGATAATCAAATCCTCTACTGCTCTTCGAAATGACTATGGAAATATCTCTGAGTTGGCACATCAAACAGATGAACCTATTTATATCACCAAAAACGGCGAAGGAGATATGGTGGTTATGAGCATTGAAGCATTCGAAAGACGCGAGGAACTTCATAAGTTAAAGGCAAGACTTGCAGCGACTGAAGAACTTCGCATGAATGGTCACCCCGGTATTTCTCTTTCTGAATCCCGCGCCAAACTAGAGAAGATATATGGCTGACAAATTTTACCACGTCCAAATCCTTGATCCCGCACAAGGAGAAATCGAAGAGATTGCCCAGCTTTACCTTTCTCTTGCCTGTGTCTCATCAGCCAGGAAAATTATGAATAAAATATATGATGCATTGGAACAGTTGACATGGTTTCCTCTTTTAGGACCCGCCATGAGAGAGACAGAGCTGCGTAAACTTGGTTATCGTTTTCTTGTTGTAGAGAAGTATATCGCAGTTTATCGCTTAATTGGGGATACGGTTTTTATATATCATATCTTTGATAGTCGCTCTGACTATCCTACTCTTTTCAAATCCGAGCTTTTTAAGTAAAAAGTTGTGAGTTCATCTTTATACAGTTGAAAATTCATACTTACTATTTTGTTGAAATATAAAACTACTCATTGAACATTCTTTGACAAAATATCTGCCTTCCCATTATAAAAAGCTCATACACGAAATATGAGCTTTTTGATTAGAATTGCGGAATAGCCAAATGAATTGCGTTCGGTACAATCTCAATGGTCGGATTTTTTACCTGCCGGATTTCCCCATCCAGATTACAGGTAATTTCTTTATTGTCCGTATCGATATGTACAGTATTGGCATGATATGTCTCTACGGCTTCCGGTACAAGAGAAGCATGTTTTCCTTCCTTATAAGCTGAGGCAAAACGAACAATCTGTGATTTCTTTACATCTTTGATCAAACAGACATCCATGATGCCATCATTGACAAGAGCCTGCGGACAGGGCTTATAACCTCCTCCGTAATATCTTCCGTTACAGAACACAAGGAAGGAATATAAATCCGGTTCCAGTCTTGTGTCATCAATCTGGATGCGATACATTTCCCCAAGCGGTTTGGTTAAGCTGGACAACATTCCCATATAGTAAGGTACGATCCCTTTAACCGGGAGATTCTTGCTGTAGATATTGGCATATTCTGCCACATGTACATCAAAGCCAAAGGATACCGTATTGATGGCATATTCTCCGTTGACTTTTAATACATCGCAAGACATATCCAGAGGATTTTTATAGCCTTTAAAATTTAAAAAATCTTCTTTTGTCATACCTTCAAAGGATTTAATAAAATCATTTCCGGTACCGATAGGAACAACCGATAACTGTATATGGTCAGCACCTACGATTCCATTGACAATCTCATGTAATGTGCCATCTCCTCCACAGGAAAAGATATGGATCGGCTCCTCCTTTTTTAAGGCATATTTCTGTGCAATAAAGGAAGCGTGTTTAGGCTCTCTTGTCTTTTCGATAATGATTTGTTCACCTTTAAAGTTTTCCTTTATCTCTTTCATCAATCGGTATTTTCCATCCTTCGAAGCGATTGGATTGAGAATAAATACCTTTTTCATTTAATTCATCCCTTTCCAAGTAATTAATCATTCAACCAGCTTTTAATATCTTCTATCATCTGTTCTCTATCAGCTACGTCGTACCAGTGCACATCCATTTGATTTTTAAACCAGGTATACTGTCTTTTGGCATAGCGTCTTGAATGAGTTTTGATATCGGTTTTTACCTGTTCTAATGTACGCGTCTTTTCAAAATAATCTTTGAATTCTTTATATCCGATTCCCTGAAAGCTGGTGTACTCCCAAGTCGCAGGGTCTTGAAATAATTCAGTAACCTCTTCAACAAGGCCTTCTTCAAACATTTTGTCTACTCTTGTATTGATTCTTTCATGAAGCAATTCTCTATCTACATCAAGTCCCAGAAAAAAAACATCATAGATGGGTTTATGTTCCTGTTTTGCCTCTCTTTCCGATTTGATTTCTCCGGTATGGGCAATCATTAAAGCGCGGATAATCCGTTTTCGGTTATTGGGATGAATCTTTTCTAAGGATTTTTCATCCACTTTTTGAAGCATTTCATAAAGCTCTTCGTCTGATTTTGATCTTAAAAAATCAAGATATTCTGTATCCTCTTCTTCCTCTTTAAAATCGTAATCATACATTGCGGCTTTTAGATACAGTCCGGTACCTCCGCAGATAATCGGAAATTTATTTTTAAAGACTATGTTATCAATAGATTCACGGCACTTTTCCTGGAATATCTTTACATTATATGGTTCGCTGTAATCCTGTACGTCGACCAGATAATGTTCAATGCCCTGTTTTTCTTCTTCGGTTACCTTTGCGGTTCCGATATCCATTTTTCGATATACCTGCATGCTGTCTGCGGAGATGATCTCCCCATTGAATTTTTTTGCCAGGATCACAGATAACGCTGTCTTCCCCACGCCGGTAGGACCGACAATCGACAATACCTTCTGTTTAGCCACGTTCAAACTCCTTAAATAAATCTTTATCGCTGAAAGTAATGACCGTTGGTCTGCCGTGCGGACAGTGATAAGGCTGACGGCAGTTTTGCAGATCAACAATGACTTTTTTCATCTCTTCCATACTAAGCGGTCGATTAAAGCGAATTGAGCTGTGACATGCGGTTGTGGCCAAAACATGTTTTCGTAATGACTTCATATCGACTGTATTGTTCTGTACAAAGTAATCCAGCAGATCATTTAAGAATGGTTCCTGGTCAACATTTTGCAGCCAGAGAGGAATCTCTCTTACAAGGATGCGGTCATTTCCGAATTGCTCAAATTCTAATCCAAAGAAAGCTGTACTTTCATTGATCTTATCTAATTGAGCTAAGATATCTGCCGATACATGCAGCTGGACAGGAACCATCAACGGCTGTTTTTGTGTGACCGGATTATTGAGTGTATCTACAAGCTGTTCATAGTGATAGCGCTCTTGGGCAGCGTGCTGGTCAATGATGACAAGTCCATGCTGGTTGGTACAGATGATATAAGAATCATGATGCTGGCCAAGAATCTGAAGATGCTGGAAAAATTCCTTTCCGATTTCATCTTCCTGCACCGGTTCTGGTACAAATTCTTCCGGCTTTGGCACATACAGCGGTTCTTCTTCAATTTTTATCTCCGGCTGTGTCACCGGTTTATATTCTTCAAATCCAAACGATACCGGCTTTTTTTCTGTTACCGGTCTTGGCTGTGGTGTCGGATACGAAAAATTTAAGGTTGGCTGTTCAAAAGTCTTCTGCGGCCGCGGCTTTATTTCTACCGTTTTGAGCGATTCTATAAATGTCTCGCGAATCGTCTTTTCAATTAATTCCAAAAGCTGAGCCTGCTTAGATAAACGAATTTCCCATTTATTAGGATGTACGTTGACATCTACCAATTGCGTATCGGTATCAATTTGAAGCACTACAATCGGAAAACGATTCGGTGGCATAAAGTCGCTGTATGCATCCACAATAGCCTTTTGAATCGGTACGCTGCGAATCAAACGGGTATTCATTGTGATAAACATAAAATACTTGGTTGCCCGGGAAATTTTTGGCTGAACGGCATATCCGTGAATATGAAAATCTTCACTTCTTCCATCAAAAGGTACAGCTGCCTGGGCCACTTCCCTTCCATACATTTGATAAAGAATCTCTTGAATATTTCCGTTTCCCGTTGTTTGAAATACGACTTTTCCATCATGAGATAATTTAAAGCGGATATCGGGATGCGATAATGCCATCTTATTGACCATATCCGCAATTATCGAAAATTCGTAGTTTGTGCTTTTTAAATGTTTGAATCTTGCCGGTGTTTTTAAAAATAAGCCCGATATTTCAATACGTGTTCCTAACGGACAGGAACATTGTTCTTCTAATTCCAGCTTTCCATAGGAATAGCGGATCTGCGTGGAAGTAGTTCCATCGTTTGTCTGCAGATCGACTTTAGCTACAGAGGCAATACTGGGAAGGGCTTCCCCGCGAAATCCCATGGTCTGTATATTGAAAAGATCTTCTTCATCGATCATCTTTGATGTCGCATGGCGCTGGAAAGCCATATGCGCATCATCCGGGTCCATACCGGAACCATCATCCTGAATCACAAGGCGGTCAATACCACCTTGATACGCTTCTACTTCGATAACTTTCGCACCGGCATCAATACTGTTTTCAACACATTCCTTTACAATCCCTGCCGGTCGTTCTACGACTTCACCGGCCGCAATCATATTGGTAAGATGTTCACTTAAAACATGAATTTTACCCATCACGTTCCTTCTTTCTAATCATCTATTCCATCTGCCATCTTCTTTAATTCATAAAGACAGTCTAACGCATCTCGAGGTGACATAGAATCTACATCTAGATTTTCAATTCTCTCTAACAACTTTGATTTTGCAGGCTGTACACTGTCCATGACAAAAAGACTTGGCTGATATCCGGTCTCCCTTTGTTGGGACTCGTAATCCTTTAATAACTGGGATGCTCTTTCCAGCACCACCTTAGGTAAATGAGCCAGTCTGGCCACATTGATTCCATAGGATTTATCCGCTTTTCCCGGTATCACACGATATCTGAATTCAATGTCTTTTTTATTCTCTCGAACATCTACATGTACATTTACAATGGATGGATGTTCATTTTCTAAATCCGTTAACTCATGGTAGTGAGTGGAAAATAATGTTTTTGCCTTAATCGCTTCATCAATATATTCCAGCATAGCCTGGGCAAGCGCCATACCATCATAGGTTGCCGTTCCTCTTCCAATCTCATCAAAAAGAATTAAGGAATGCTCGGTCGCAAAGCGAAGTGCTGTATTGGCTTCCATCATTTCAACCATAAATGTAGATTTACCGGTCAATATATCATCGCTGGCTCCGATACGGGTAAAGATGCGGTCAAATATCGGTAACTCGGCAGATTTGGCCGGAACAAAGCTTCCGATTTGCGCCATAATCACAATCAATGCGTTTTGACGCATATAAGTGGATTTACCACCCATATTCGGTCCGGTAATCAACTGGATTGTCTGCGTATCTTCCATGGTCCAGTTATTAGACACATATTTTGTCTTTTTCATGCGATCATCTAAAATAGGATGTTTCCCTTCGATGATCTTAACGGTATTCTCCGGATGGAAAACAGGACATACATATCCTTTATCGTTAGCCAGGTTTGCCAGCGCATTTAATATATCAATTTGAGCCAGCGCATTGGCACAGGAATGTAAATCGTACAATCTTGATTTAATTGTAAGTAATAGTTGTTTAAACAGCTCTTGTTCAAGTTTCACTTTTTCTTCCTGTGCATGGAGGATTTGTTCTTCTTTTTCCTTTAATTCCTGCGTTACATAACGGGTCGCATTGGCCAGTGTCTGTTTTGGAATATATCCAAATTCATCTTTAATGGAACCTAAATTTCCGTTTCTTACTTCAATATAGTAACCAAAGACACGGTTATATCCGATTTTCAAAGATTTGACACCGGTTCTTTCCCGCTCTTTTGCCTCTAAGGATAAAATGAAGTTTTTTCCCTGATCTGCCATCTCACGGAGCTCATCCAATTTGGAAGAATACCCCTTGCAGAAAACACCGCCATCTTTGAGTGTCAAAGGTGGGTTTTCAATAATTGCTCCCTGAATCTGCTCTAAAAGTTCATGACAATCCGGAACAGTTTGAAATTCCGGATACGATTCCAAAGCGGCAGCTAATTCTAATATCGGTCCGGCATGTTCTAAGGTAGCAACAAGCTGTAATACATCACGGGGACTGGCATTTCCGTAAGCCATACGGGATGCGAGTCGTTCCATATCATATATATAGACCAAGTGTTCTTTTAATTGATCTCTTAACATAAAGTCATTTTTAAGTATCGCAACTGCCTGCTGACGCTTGGCAATCTTACCGGCATGGATCAAAGGCATTTCAATCCAGCGCTTCAACATGCGGGATCCCATGGCACTCTGGCAGCGGTCCATAAATCCCCAGAGACTCTGTGCCCTCTGGCCGGAAGACTGAGTAGTAACTAACTCCAGATGATTTTTCGTTTCTAAATCCATCACCAGGATTTCTTTAGCATCCATGGACTCTACCGGCATAAAATGATCTATATGCTGCATCTGGGTATCATTTAGATACCCCATCAACTGTCCCATTGCACTTCTTAATGTTTGCGAAGTATATTCTCCTAATAACGGTTCATCTTCTTGAGACAGTTCGCATTTTCTCTGGTAAGAAACCAGTATATTTTCATCTTCCTCTAATGCCTGCTTCCATCTTTTATCCAAACTAACCGGAAAAACGACTTCACTGACATTTTGTTCCATCAACGCTTTCTGTAAGCTGATTAGAGATCGATCCAATGTTTTGAATTGTAATTCTCCGGTACTGAGTTCACAGAACACAACGCATATTTCCCAGGATGTTACATAGACAGAAGCCAGATAATTGGACATCTTGGCATCCATGGTTTCATCCATCCATGTTCCCGGTGTAATAATCTTAATAATACCGCGGTCCACCAAACCTTTTGAGGTGGCTGGGTCTGATAACTGTTCACATATGGCAACCTTATATCCTTTTTTTACAAGACGCTGTATATAGGAATTGGCTGCATGATATGGGATACCGCACATCGGTACTTTTTCATCGACACCTGCTGATCTCCCTGTTAAGACTAAATCAAGCTCCTGGCTGGCTGTTTTAGCATCTTCAAAAAACATTTCATAGAAATCACCTAAACGATAAAACAAGATCGAATCCGGATTTTCTTCCTTCAACTTCAGATAATGTGTCATCATCGGTGTGTATTTTTTATCGGCCATAATCAACCTCCAATGTATCCATTATAACAAAATTTTCAATCCGAAATTAGAATTATGATATACTCTATGAGAACAAATGCAGAAGGGGGTATTTTGTGAAACAAACGATTCAGTTTGGAAACCGCTCCATAAAGCTCGATATTGGATTGATCGCGATTATCCTGTTAATGGGATTTACCAGTATATTCTCTTTATATAATGCTTTCAACCTAATTAGTGACGGAAGCGGATCTTCTTATATGATCCGTCAGATAGTTTGGTATATCATCGGTTTTATCGCAATATTCTTTTTGTCGATTGTACAGAACAAAAAAATATTTCAATACGTTAAAACTATATATTATATATTATTAGGAACCTTAATATATTTATTCGTCTCACGAATCTTTTTTAATCTATTTCACTTTTATCTGCCGATGGCTCCTCCGATTAACGGTGCGGTATCCTGGTTTATCAGTCCGTTGATTGGAAGCTTTCAGCCAAGTGAATTTATTAAAATCGTATTGATTATAATGATATCCCAAATCATTCAGGATCATCAGGCACGCTATCCAAACCCAACACGAAAAGATGATATACGATTGATGATTGAAATCTCAAAGGTATTGTTGCCGCCGTTAGTACTGGTATTCCTTCAGCCGGATGCCGGTGTTGCGATTATCATGTTTGTGAATACTTTGGTTCTGGTAATCTGCTCCGGTATTCGAAAAGAGTATATTTGGATTATCTTTATTTTGTTGATATTAGCGATTTTAACATTTTTCTTCTTATATTTTAATTACCCTTCCCTGTTATCTTCGATCATATCAGCGTATCGTCTGCAGCGTATCGAAGCATGGCTGGAACCGGAAAGTCATATCCAGGGTAGTTCAAACCAGTTATATACTGCTTTGTTGTCGATGGGAAGCGCCGGCATTACCGGATATGGAATGCAGGCAAATATCATTGCCATTCCGGAAGCACATACAGACTTTATCTTTGCGGCTGTAGGACAGTGTTTCGGTTTAGTAGGTACATCGTTCATTCTATTTGTATGCCTTCTGTTAGATTTATATCTCTGCCGAATCGCATACAGCACAAAGAATAGAATGGATCGATATATTGTGATCGGTGTTATTGCCATGCTGGCATATCAGCAGCTTCAGAATTTGGGTATGATTGTAGGACTTGTTCCTATAACCGGTATTACTCTGCCGTTAATTTCATATGGTGGAAGTAGTATCCTTTCCTACTTTATCTGTTTTGAGATTATTTTGAATTTATCTCCGCAGCCAAAAAAGAC
>JAGAWH010000017.1 GCA_017941505.1 Faecalicoccus sp.
ACCATGAATCAGAATGAAGAGGGGAAAGCTTTGTAACTCGAAAAATCACCATTGCCGCTGCCCGTATTGCCGAGGGTCTTCAGGAAAATGTAGAGTTAGGATATTTAGATTCCCGTCGTGACTGGGGTTATGCCAAAGACTATGTTGAATGCATGTGGCTGATGTTACAGCAGGACACACCGGATGACTTTGTGATTGCCACCGGTGAGCAGCATACCGTACGTGATTTTGCCGAAAGGGCCTTTGCGGCCAACGGTATTTTGCTACGTTGGGAAGGCACCGGTAATGATGAGAAAGGCTATGATTTTAAAACGGGAAAAATGTTAGTATATGTGAATCCTGAATGGATTCGAACAACAGAAGTAATTAATCTATGTGGTGATTCTTCCAAAGCCAAAGAAATTCTTGGCTGGAATCCACAGAAAACTTCTTATGAGGAGTTAATCAAAATTATGGCTAAGCATGATAGAAAGCTTGCCAGAAGAGAAAGGGCATTAAAGGAGACAGGGCAGTTATGATGGATAAAAACGCAAAGATATATGTTGCCGGACATCGCGGCATGGTAGGCTCTGCCATTGTACGTGAACTTGAACGACAGGGATACCATAATATCATTACCCGCACACATTCGGAGCTTGATCTGACAAGACAGGACCAGGTAGAAAAATTCTTTGAAAAAGAAAAACCGGAATATGTATTTTTAGCTGCTGCTAAGGTAGGCGGTATCATGGGTAATGCCAAGGCTAAGGCAGATTTCATGTATGAAAATATGATCCTTGAGATGAATGTGATTCATAGCGCATGGAAAAATGGATGTAAGAAATTGGAATTTTTGGGAAGTTCCTGTATTTATCCGCGTCTTGCTCCACAGCCTATGCCGGAATCCTGTCTTTTAACATCCTCTTTGGAACCGACCAATGAAGCATACGCCCTTGCCAAAATCAGCGGACTAAAGTATTGCGAGTATTTAAATGAACAATACGGTACGGACTATATATCTGTTATGCCAACTAATTTATATGGTCCAAATGATAATTACCATCCCGAG
Source organism: Faecalicoccus sp. (assembly GCA_017941505.1). Next base: position 1,049 of record JAGAWH010000017.1, read on the forward strand.
CACAGTCATGTACTTCCTGCACTAATCCGTCGCTTTCATGAAGCAAGGATAGAAGGAAAAGAAAGTGTTACATGCTGGGGAGATGGCAGTCCGTTACGAGAATTCCTATATGTGGATGATCTTGCGAATTTATGTGTGTTCTTAATGAATAACTACAGCGGAAATGAAACAGTTAATGCCGGAACCGGTAAGGAATTGACCATTAAAGAGTTAACTGAGCTTGTTGCCAAGATTGTAGGATATACCGGAAAAATCGAATGGGATACCAGCATCCCAAACGGTACACCTCGAAAGTTATTAGATGTAAGTAAAGCTACAAAGCTTGGATGGACATACAAAACGGAATTGGAAGATGGCATTAAATTAGCATACAAAGATTTTTTAGAGAATCCTATGAGGGCTGAGCGATGAATATTATTTTATTATCCGGAGGTTCCGGGAAAAGATTATGGCCTATGAGTAATGAGCTTCGTGATAAGCTCTTTATCCAAATATTAAAAAGACCAGAACATCAAATTCCTATGGGACCGGATTCCGGTGGAAAATACGAGTCCATGCTTCAAAGAGTGTATCGCCAGATTAAGACAGTAGATCCGGATGCCGTTGTTACGGTCGCCACTACTTCAATGTATGTATCTGCTGTTCGTGATCAGCTTGGATCTGAAGTCGGAATCTCTGCGGAACCCTGCCTTAGAGATACT
>JAGAWH010000187.1 GCA_017941505.1 Faecalicoccus sp.
GTAGGCTCGGAAGTTTTGCTAGCCCCTTCCTTCATCTGGACATCACTGTCTTCCACTTGGGGTTCACTACGCTTGGCGGTAACTACCTGCGGTTGGACTTTCACCAACTAGAGATGTGCCATGCCCGACACACAGAAAAAGAAATTGAGCGCTATTCAATTTCTCCGTATTTTCTGAAACGGGCAACAAATACTTTATCGCCAATCGAATTCTTAGGAATAATATCCCGCGGTTTTCCCTTGCGGTCAAACCAGCCTAAAAACTCATGATTCTTTTTCTTTGCCGGCAGCAGCTTGATCTGTTCATCATGAAATGTATAGTAGGCAGGATTAGCTCTTGGATTAAAGCCTCCGTTCATGACATAGGTAATCTTATAATGCTTCACTTCAAAGCGGGCAAATAATGTCAGATCTTCACGGATCGGATCATCAAAGGAAAAAGCCATCTTATAGTTCACATCATAGTACCAGCCGACAAATTCATATCCGATTTTCATCGGAGATGGAAATGGTTTCAGTTTACCGTCTGCCCCAATCTGCCTTGGTTTGATTTGACCACCGCCGTAGCTTTTAAAGCTTACGGTACATGGCTGTCGATACGATGCGACAAGCGTAATCGGATGATCCACTGATTCCGGCAGTATATCAATTCTTTTTCCATCCAGCAGCCAGCAGTCAAAAACAGCACCGTTCTTTCTTGCCGGATACAGCTTTTGAACGCCGGATTCTACGGTGACAAACTTTGGATTCCTGCGGGAATTCATCCCGCCCTGGCAGTCATAGGTCACGGGATATAAAATTGGAATCCATTTATCATATAAAGTCATCGTGCTGGGAAGAATGCCTCCCGGATTGATCCTTTTTGTACATTCTTCATCTACATACCATCCCGCAAAATGATATCCTTTTCTTTCTTCAAAATTTTCTTCCATTTTATACTTCCTTTTTTTCGTTGAATTCGTAAATTGAATTTGGTATAATACTTGTGCTGTCCCGGTAGCTCAGCTGGATAGAGCATGCGCCTTCTAAGCGCACGGTCGGGGGTTCGAATCCCTCCCGGGACGCCACTTTGATTTTAAAAGCTCGAAAGAGCTTTTTTTTATTTAATAATCGAAATCCCAATCTTCCTGGAATAAAATCTTCGCATCAATCTTATCACCATCAATGGTAACGATCGCATAACTTCCCGAATATCCGCCTCTTGGCAGCCAGACAGAACCCGGATTCAACATAAATACACCATCAAGCCACTCGGCCATCACACGATGCGTGTGGCCAAAGAAAACCATATCGCAATGTTTTTCCTTTGCAATCCGCGCCAGATTCTTACTGCGGTTGGAATAAGAAACCCGATGCGAGTGAACCACATAGATCCGATGACTTCCTGCACTGATGCATACATCGTCACGAAACTGTCCCCAGTAATCGTTATTTCCTTTTACTACGATCCATGCAGGATAGCGTCTTGGATCATCCTCCAGGTCGCCGCAATGGACAAAAAGCTGCGCGTCTCTATATTTTCTCTCCAGAATATTTAAGATATCATTTCTTCCATGAGTGTCGCTTGCCACAACAATTTTCAACATGCTTCTACTCCATTATTTTAATTTCTTGCCAAAGCTGGCTTCTTCCATACACTGTGAGGCATTATACATCTGCTTGGCAGTATCCTTCCCCACATAGCGAAGCTCAAATGGCTGATAGATATGGCTGGTTAAATCTTCTTTATCCTTTGGATAACGAATCACAAAACCATATTGATAGGCATTATCTTCCAGCCATTCAATTTCCTCTTTGATTTCATCATCCAGACCTTCGATCACAGGTGAATAATCTTCAGAAATATCACTGCCGTGATTTAAACACTGTTCAATCCACATATCCGCTTTATCGGTAACCAGCGTATATCCAAGCTGCAGCTCATTGCTGCCGGCAGGAAAACAGATCTTAAGTGTACGGTCTCCATAGACCTCGTCATACCCTGCATACATTTGAATCAAGGATTCATAGGATGTATATCCCCGCACAAATACCAAATCTCTTGACAACATGGACGAATATGCACTTTGCATCGCAGCCAGATTGGCTTCCAGGCTGGAGCGGTATTGAATACCCTCTCCCTTTAAATCAGCCGGACTGTATTTATAAACGCTGGTATTCGGATTTAAAAGCACATAAGGAGCAGAAGGATTCGCAACTAAAGTTAAATCTTCATGAATGAGGACATCATTTTCATAGAATGCGGTTAAATCCAGATAAGAATAATTCTTTAATAAATCTTCAAATGTGTCTCTTGTGATATAAGAACGATACTTATTCACAAAATTCACAATATATTCATTTTCTGCATCCTGGGTATTTTTGGCAATCGTATATAATCTTGTATTTCGAATATTAAATCCCTCAATTTGAATATAGGGGAGAAACTCCTCCGGCTGGATCTGATTGGTAATAATATAATCGATATCATCATCGTCCAGATATTCAAGAATAATTGCCCTGTTTTCCTCGGTTGTATAAGGATATCTTGCCAAGGGATCATAGCTTTCCGTCATCTTCATAAAACAATATATGAAGACAATCAGGCATGCGACAATCAATAAAACCCTTGCCGCAAGTGTCTTTGCATCTAATTTCACTTTATCTACCTCGAAAACATTATATCATGCTTCTTCATTTTCGTGCAGGCGAGTCCACAGAAGCTCTGCCTGCTTTGCCGGAAGCACTTCCTGCAGCTCTTCCATAGAAGCTGCCCGTATATTTTTCATGCTCTTAAAATGCCTCATCAATGCCTTTTTTCGTTTTTCTCCGATACCCTCTACGGTATCCATAATCGATTGGGTCATCGATTTCGAACGTAATTTTTTATGGTATTCCTTGGCAAAACGGTCTACCTCATCCTGCATCCTTGTCAAAAGAAAGAATAAAGGATCCTGTCTGTCCAGTTCGATCTCCTCTAAATTTTCATTCATCAACATACGGGTATTATGATGGTCATCCTTTACGAGTCCGGCAATCGGAACCTGCAGCTCCAACATTTCTTTAATCTCTTTAGCCGCCTTGATCTGCTGGATACCGCCATCCACCATCAATAAATCCGGCATAGGCCTGTCCTCCATCAACAGGCGGTAATACCGCCGATATAATACTTCCTTCATGCTGTCGGCATCCGAGCGATATCCATCCAATCGATAATGCCGATATTTATTTTTATTCGGTACACCATCCTCATAGACCACCATGGCACTGACATTAAACGATCCCTGAATATGGGAGTTATCAAACATTTCAATGGTATGGATCGGCTGACCAAAGATGTCGGAAAGTTTTCGATTGGCAGCCTCCATCTCCTGATCTTTTCTGAGCGCCAACATAAATTTCTGATCATGCGCCTCTTTGGCATTCTTTAATACCATATCCATCAAGGCTTTTTTCTTTCCGCGAACAGGAATTCGCACCTTGGTATCCAGTGCTTCTTCTAAAATATCCACCGGTGTTCCTTCCGGCACTAAGATCAATTTAGGAACCACATTGTTGCGGTAATACTGCAAAATAAAGCTGATAAAGGCATCCATGCTGTCTTCGTAAATCGGATGAATGGATAACTGTCTTTCCAACAACTGGCCGTTTCGCATAAAAAAGCCCTGAAAAGAGATATATCCCTTATCTTCATACCAGCCAAAGGCATCCAATACATCGTTATCCTTAAAGTCGATATTCTGTTTTTCCATCACGTGGTCAATTGCCTGCAGTAAATCATAGATCTCCTTTGCCCGTTCAAATTGAAGATTCTCACTGGCTTTTTCCATATCCGCCTGGAGCCGTTCGATGATTTGACTGGCATCCCCCTGTAAAAAGGAACGGATCTGCCGTCTGTACTTTTCGTTTTCTTCTTTATCAATCTCTTTAAAACACGGTCCTAAACATTGATGCATATGGTAGTAGAGGCAGGGCTGCTTAGGCAGATTGCGGCATTTTCGTATCGGAAAGATCGTATTGATCAGCTTGACAATATCCCTTGCCGCCTGGGCATTGGGATAGGGTCCGAAATATTCATCTTTACTCCGTTTTTTCTTGACCTGGCGAACCGTTCGTACGGTAAAGTATTCATCCCTTGTCATCACGATATATGGATAACTTTTATCATCCATAAACATGATGTTGTAAGGTGGCGTATTTTCCTTAATTAAATTAATTTCTAACAGTAAGGCTTCCTTTTCGGAGCCTGTCACAATAAATTCAAAATCATATATATGTGAGACTAGCCGGCTGGTCTTATTATCATGAACACCATGAAAATAACTGCGGACGCGGTTTTTCAATACCTTCGCTTTTCCTACATACAAGATATTTCCCTTCTGGTCCTTCATGATATAACATCCCGGCTTATCCGGTAATAATAACAGTTTATCCTGAAGATGTTCTGATACAGCCATTTTTTATCTCCTTATTTCAATACTACAATGGTAGCGCCAAGTCCCCCTTCACCGGGACCGGCTGCAGTTTTACTTTTCACGGCAGGGTGCTTATCAAGATCTTTCCATACCGCCGCACGCAGCTTACCGGTTCCCACACCATGAATAATGCGTACCTGCTTCAGATTATGGGCTACCGCCTGATCCAGATAATAATCCAGCTCTTTCAAGCCCTCTTCTACGCGGCAGCCGATGATATTGAGCTCCGTAGGTACTCTGGTGAAGACCTTATCGGTATGGGCTTTTGAGGATTTTTGAGTAATTCTCGGTTTATGAATCTTTTTCAATTGCGAAAGCTTTACAGTCATTTTCATTCCGTTGGCATCCACGGTTGCCTGTTTCTTACGCAAATCAATAATAGCACCATGTGAGTTTAAACCTTCAATTAAGACATAATCGCCTACCTGGAAGACTTCATCGGTTTCCTTTTCTTCCGGTACGACAGCCATAGAATGGATCTGATGTAGAAGCTCGCTTTTTTCATGCATCTTATCGGCATTTCCTGCACGTAATTCACGGATGATTGCCTGAGCTTCTTCTTCCTTTTCCTCTAACATCGCATTTAAGCGCATTTCGTAGTCTTCATTTAATTCACGATATTTAGATTCCCATTTTTCTTTATCCGCTGCGGCTTCTTTTTGAATACGGTGCGCCTCTTTGATCAGCTGGTCGAAACGTTCCTTTTGATTTAAAGCCTCATTTTGAAGACGCTCTAAATTCTCTAATTCCTTCTGGACGCGGTCCTCGTCTTTTTCCTTTAAGCTCTCGGCATGCTCGATGATACTTTCCTTTAAACGGAACTGGCGGGCAATGGAGAAGGCATAGGATGCTCCTGATACACCGGGTATATAACGGTAGGTCGGCATTAAAGTCTCTCTGTCAAATTCCACGCTGGATACAAGAACATGTTTATTGGCCTTTCCGAATGCCTTCACGGTGCTGTAGTGCGTACTGGTCAATACTGTACAGCGCTTTTCCATTAAATAGGACAGCACAGCCTCGGCAAGGCAGGCTCCTTCCAGAGGATCGGTACCGTTACCCGGTTCATCCAGTAAGACAAAGGCATGCGAATCGCATCTTCGGCAGATTTCGGATATCTTGGAGATATGACCGGAAAAGGTTGATAAATTATTTTCTATCGATTGATTATCGCCTATATCAAACCACATCGAACGATACAATGGAATGACCGCTCTATGACACAATACCGGAAAACCGGCATGGGATAAGGCTATAAATAAACCAATCGTTTTCAGCGTTACGGTTTTACCGCCCATATTCGGACCCGATATCATCAAGCAGTACTGGGATGGGTCTAAGCGATATGTATTGGCAACAACTTTCTTTTCATCGATTAACGGATGTCTGGCATATTCTAAGATCAAAGTGTGATCTTTGGTCTGAATCAAAGGAATACATCCATCAAAGCGAATACACCATCTTGCCTTGGTAAAGGCTGTATCGATGATTGTCATTGTTTCCAGATTGGAAAGAATCTTCATGGACTCTTTTCCGACAGCCGCAGATAATTCACGGCATATGCGGTTTTTTTCTTCTTCGATCTCTGAGAGCAGGGATTGAATCTGGTTATTTAACGATACAAAAGAAGAAGGCTCTGCATAATAAGCCAATCCGCTCTGGGACTGCCCATGGATCATACCGCCAAAAGAATTCTTATCCTGTGCCTTAACAAGGACACATACGCGGCCACCGATGGTCGTTGTCATATTTTCCATTAAGCGGGCACTGTTCTGTTTCACAAAAGCTCGGGCATGATTTGTCAAAGATGCTCGAACATCCACCAGCTCGAATGTGAGCTTTCTTAATTTTTCGGTGGCATCATCACGTACACTGCCGGACATATCAATCTGATCCTGAATCTTTCGAATCAGAGGATGACAGGGATCCATTGTATCAGCTAAATCTTTCAACAATTCCTGATCAATATCCCGTAAAGACTGCTTCACCGTGCGGCAGGCTGTTAAAAAAGAGTGAATATCCAGAAGTTCCATCGGCAATAGCGTCATCCTCTTGGATGCCTGTTTGACAGGATCCGATACATCCGAACATCCGGACATGTTAAAAATGGCACCTGTTCGCAAATAATCAGCTGCTTCTTTAACCAGATCCAATTGTTCCTTAATTCGATTTAAATCATGCATCGGCATCGCCTTTTCAATCTTTTCCTTCGATAAAGAAAAAGATGCATATGCAGATATCTCCTGTAAAACACGGGAATAATCTAATGCCTGATTTAATTCATCTTTAAAATTCATTTTCACAAATGTATTCCTCTTTCCTGAAAAAACTGCAATATGACTTGAATATCTATATAACGTAAAATACTGTTATTGATGAAAGCTTCTCCATTGGTCACAATCCCCAGTTTTAAAAAGAGGGTAACCATATATAAGCTGATAAAAACTAAAACTGCACCTAGTACAACGCCAGATAAACGGTTGATCAAAGACAATCCCGGCACTTTATCCACACCCCGTACAAATGTCGCAATACTGCTGTAAACGCATCGAATCGTCAATTGTATGATCAAAAACCATAGAATTAAATTCACTGTATCCTTATTGGCAGCTTCCACCTGATACAGAGGATATTTCATATAGAGAAGATGTGCTAGATAAAAAGCTCCGGCAATACCGCCTATATTTACACAGACATCTAACAGAAGACGCACGAATCCCTTTCGATATCCGTCCATCAATCCGAAAAGGACATATCCGATTAATATAAAGTTGTAGATTTGAAAATATTCGCTATGAAGTGTCATGGACGTATTTTATCATATTTTGGAAACAAGGTGGAATTATGTTACACTTTGTTGGGTGATGATATGGCTTCCGTAACTAAAACAATGACAAAAGATGAAATCTTTCAATTAAAAGAATCCCTTTCCGGTATGATTCTAAAAACTTCACAACCGGCCTATACGTATTATCAAATCAAACTGGAGGATTGTACGATTACCGCCTATACCAGCGGTAAGGTTGTATTCCAGGGGAAAGATCTAGGCTGGATGGAAGAAGAAACAGTCCCTGAACAAGAGCTGCCTTTTCCGATGGCCGGCAGCGATGAAGTCGGTACCGGTGACTATTTCGGACCGGTTGTGGTAGCTGCCTGTATTGTCGAAAAAGAAAATGAAAAAGTATTGAAGGCATTAGGAATCCACGATTCAAAACAGATTACCGATAATAAGATTAAGTTACTTGCATCCGACATCAAAAAACTGTGTCCGCATTCCGTCTTGATTGTATCTCCGGATAAGTATAACCGGGTTCATAAATCTCACAATATGGTGGATATCAAATGCCTGCTGCACAATCAAGCTTATGTCAATTTAAGAAACAAAGGCTATGAGCTTCCGGAATTTATGGTGATTGACCAGTTTGTCTCCGAAAAAAACTATTACCGCTATCTATCTAAGGAAAAGGATGTCATTCAGAATATCCATTTTGAAACTAAGGCTGAAAATAAATATATCGCAGTAGCCTGTGCCAGCGTTCTGGCAAGAAATGCCTTCTTAGAATATTGGGAAAAGATGGAAGAAAGCTACCGATTTACCTTTGATAAGGGTTCCGGCACCAAAGTGGATGCGTGTGCCGCCAAATTTGTCAATCAGTTTGGATTTGAGAATTTAGGCAAAGTTGCCAAACTGCATTTTAAAAATACCGAGAAATTAAAAAGTGACGGTTTATTTTAAAACTGTCACTTTTACTTCGGTTTTATATTGCAGCTGTACCAATTCTACCCCTGCATCTCTAAACATCTTCTTCGATGCGATATTGCCCTCAGTTCCATCGTATTTATCACTTTCATAAACCACGCATTTAATTCCGGATTGAATAATGGCTTTGGCACATTCATTGCATGGAAATAAAGATACATAGATCGTACATCCTTTTAAGGATTGGATGCTGTTGAGGATGGCATTAAGCTCAGCATGTACCACAAAAGGATATTTTGTATCTAAAAAATCACCTTCCCTATCCCATGGATAGCTGTCATCGTCGCATCCTCTTGGAAATCCATTGTAGCCAAGTCCAACAATGCGTTTATCCGCATTCACAATACAGGCACCCACCTGTGTATTGGGATCTTTTGAGCGAAGTGCGCTTAAATGAGCTACGCTCATAAAATACTCATCCCAACTTAATACATTTTTTCTTTTCATAAAGTTTCTCCCCGGCGAAGCTTTTCGAGCGCTTCACTGAATATCGGCTCTAACGGTGCATTAAATTTCATCTTCTCTTTGGTGGTCGGATGAACAAATTCAATCGAACAGGCATGTAAGAGCTGTCCTTTGGTGTCAGGTTCATGACGGTATCCGTACTTTGGATCACCGGCAACCGGATGTCCGATATACTGCATATGGACACGAATCTGATGCGTTCTTCCCGTTTCAAGAGAACAGCGTACCAGTGCATAGTCTTTAAAGTTTTCTAAAACTGTAAACCTCGTAACGGCTTCTTTGGAATTTTTAGCAGTAACAGCCATCTTCTGGCGGTCTTTTTCATCTCTTCCGATCGGCGCATTGATCGTTCCGAATTCGTGGGCAAAAGGATGATGCACAATAGCCATATATTCACGATGACATGTCTTATCCTGAAGCTGTGCGCTGATCGCAGCATGTGCCTTATCATTTTTACATACAATCAAGAGTCCCGATGTATCTTTATCAATACGGTGCACGATACCCGGCCGCATTACGCCGTTGATTCCCGATAAATCGGTACAGTGATACATCAATCCATTGACCAAAGTTCCGGTATAATGACCGGGAGCAGGATGTACCACCAATCCCTTGGGCTTATTGATCACAAGCACATCGCTATCCTCATAGACAATATCCAGATCCATTTTCTCCGGAAGGATTTCCGTGCTTTCTAATTCCGGGATCTCAATCTCTACAACATCTTCCATCTGCAGAGTATAACTGCCTTTGACCGGTACACCGTTTACTTTGATTTTTTGATCCGCAATCATATCGTGAATTCGTTTACGGGATGCATCCAAAACAGATGCTGCAGCTTTATCCACACGCATTCCCTGATACTTTTCATCTACTTGGAAGCTTGTTGTTTCCATCTTTTCTTCTCCTTGTAGTCATCATAAGCCATACAGGCTAAAAGTAAGGCAAATCCAACAGTAATACATATATCGGCTACGTTAAATACCGGGAAATGCCAGCCAAATAAATTAAAACTGAAAAAATCGCACACAAATCCCAATCGGATGCGGTCAATAAAATTACCGATGGCTCCCGAGATAATCAGAGAAATTAAAACACGATACCGTAAATCACGCATCTTTATGAAGGCTCCAATCAAAACAGCCAGCGCCGCAATCGTTACAATGGAAAAAAACCAGATGCCAAATCCCTCAAACAAGCTGAATCCCGCACCTGTATTTTTAACATACGTGATATTAAAAAAATTATGGATAATTTCGATGGTTTGGTACTCTTTCATCGTACTCATAATGCACCATTTGGTCCATTGATCGAGAAATAATGTGATCGCTATTACGAGTCCGGAAACCACAATTGTTCCTTTATCTTTCACAAATGCCGCCCCTTTCTGATATGAAGTTCAGCTAATTTGCATATTACGATATCTTTTTCATCTGGTCAATCAAAAAAATCCCTCGGATGAGGGACTTGTATTACTCGGTAAACTTTTCGTAATACTGCATACTTTCAAGGACGGAAGTATCCGCAATCGGGTTTTCATCCAAGCGAAGTGCCTGCAGTAATTCTAAATCCTTTAACGGCGTTACATCTGTGATGTAGTTTGCCTTTAAAGTCAATGAACGTAAGAAGATCAAATGAGATAACGGTGTTAAATCCGTAATCGCATTATGGTCTAAGCGCAGATATGAAATATATTTCAAATTCGTTAACGGTGTCAAATCGGTAATCAAGTTGTTGTAAAGATCCAAAGATACGAGATCTTCTAAACCGGCAAGTGATTTCAGATCGGAAACGTTGTTGTTTTCAAGAGATAAAATCGCAAGCTGTTTCATATCTTTCAAGCACTTGATATCTTTTACCGAGTTATTACCTACATTGAGCGCAACCATTTTCTTCATTGGCTTCAAAATCGAAATATCGTCGATACAGTTGTTGTAGAGATCCAGGCGGACAAGCTTCTTTGCGTTTTTCAAGAAATCAATATTCTTCAGTAAGCAGAAACGTCCGTTGAAGTCTTCCAAATCAGAAACGTTGGTAAACTTCTCCATATTCATTAATTTATTCTTGGATACATTGAGTACACGCAGATCCTTAATATTGTTTAATAAAGACATATCCTTGAATCCGGTCTGTTCCATCTTCAACTCTTCGAGCTTATCCAAATCCGTCAAGAATTTGAAGTTTTCCAATTTATTCCATGAGATATCCAATTTTTCCAGCTTAGGGAATTTTGACAACAATGTGTAATCTTCAATATATGGGCAATTGGAGATGTTCAAGGATTTCAAATTCTTCATTGCCAGAAGCGGAGAAATATCGCTCATCAAATTGGTAGAAAGATTTAATTCCTCAACAGAAGAAAGATAAGATAAATCCTCAATATGGAATAAACGCATTCCGGACATGTTCAGCTTCTTCAGCTCTTTTAAAGTGCCTAAGATTGCGAATCCAAATGGACCGTTTTCCGTATTGATGCTCAGCTCTTTCAATTTGCGGCAGCGAATCAAGTACTCTAATGAGTCGATCTTTGCACGTTCAAGGTTCAAGTATTCCAGATCGATCATAGCGGCGATACTGGAAACATCCATAGTAAATAATTTGTTTCGGGAGATATTTAACCGTTTTAACTGACGGAATCCGTGTAATGGCTGAATATCTCGCAAGTGATTTCGGGAAACATCGAGATTTTCAAGGTTTCTCAATCCTTTGATTGGATCTAAGCTCTCTAGATTATTATCAGAAACATTCAAAGTTTCCAGGTTTTCCGCATACTCCAATCCTTCTAGTGTGCTAATTCCGTGACCCGGAGCTTCCAAGCGAATCAAATCCAGCATCGTTTCCGGAGTAACTTCTTCCGGCTTAATACGCAAGGTACGGGCAACGACTTCACTTAACGCCTCATCTTTAATTAGCATAAGGAAAATCCTCCTTTATATAGTATTCTGTTAGTTCTATTATATAAAAAAAGTTGTTTAATAACTATCAATTTTTATAAAAAATGTTCGTGTGAAACGTCAACTTTTTAAGTCTTCGAAATATTTACAATTCATTTATTTTAAATGGACAAAATTATATAAATGAGTTAAAGTTTATATAGTAATTATTTTAATCTACTTAACAGTTTTTTTACAAAATAATCGCATGGTTAGGAGGAGTGATAACTTATGTTTACAGGAAAAGTAAAATGGTTCAGCCCGGAAAAAGGATGGGGCTTTATTATCGGTGAAGACGGAAAAGATATTTTTGTGCATTACAGCTCAATTCAGGCCGACGGATTCAGAACTCTGGAAGAAGGCCAGGTTGTAGAATATGAAATTATCGAAGGTGACCGAGGAAAACAGGCTGTAAATGTCAAAGTAAAGGCCTAGTACTTAAAAGAAGCGTAAATTTGCGCTTTTTTTTCGCTCACTGCGAAGGTAAAATGACTTTGAGGAAACAATATGCAGCGATATGAAATTGTCAAAGACTATGTCTACAGTCAATATTTAAAGATTTATAACACCGCAATCAAGCAGCATGCGATTGTCCATACCGCAATGGTTGATTCTAATGCCGCATTACTTGCGATAAAGCGAAATCAAGATGTGGAGCTGGCCAAGATTGCAGCTCTGCTTCATGACTATGCCCAATTTGTAGAAAACTGTCCCCATTCCAAACATGCACAGCTATCGGCTGAATTTGCGCAAAAATATTTATCTGAAGTTGGATTATTTTCAGATGAAGAAATTCAAATGGTAAGCGAAGCCATTTTGCTCCACTCCAACAAGGATCAAATCGATTCGGATTTCTGTGAAATAATAAAAGATGCCGATGTTATGGCGCGCTTCTTAGAAGACCCTGATTCAAAGATGAGTCCTTCCAAAGAAAAGCGGTGGCATAAGATCAGCACCCAGAATTTTTAATAATCGGTATGAAGCGATTGATAATACAGCTCAACATTGAGCTGTTTTTTTAATTGATTAAAAGCTCTTAGAAAGCGTTCTTTATCAAATACGATCCAGTCAATATAAGAATAGCTCTTACCGATGGCTCCGCCGATCACCTTAGCTACATTGAGCTTGGAAATTGCCTCATCCAGCTTGTGTGAAAGCTCCTGGCGGTAGATCGCATCCTCTTTCGAATTAAACTGGTTATTAAAATAGATAAAGCCGAATTCTCCATCTTTAACGGCAAGATCTTTTAATACATCCTCTTTATGTTCAACGGTTTCCTCGATCAAAAGCGGATGGGTCGTAAAGATAAATTTCATATCCTTGCGAAGTGAATCGCTGGCGATATCCTGGATTGGCTGATAGACAGAATAGATATCCATCGGTGTCCGGTATTCCTTCCAATGATTTTTTTCCACGACATCCATAACCGTTTCATAAAAATCAACCATGCTGCAAAACCGGGAATCCTTTTCAGGCGCATCCAGATAATCGATATGCGACATGTAAGCTTCATAGGCACATTCACCTAAGGCAAGCTCTAAAAGATACATGCTCATTTCTTTTTTGTGTTCGGTATTATCGATTAAGCTGTACCCCGGACAATATACCTTTGCCTCAATGGATTCTGAATTCGGGACCATCTTCCAGAATACATAAAAATCAGAGATGTTGTAGACGGAATCTTTGATCTGCACCTGTGCCTGTACTGCTTTTTGGGAAAGCGGTGGCAGACTGGCATTGATGATCCAGTTTCTCTTGATTGAGGAAGGCGCTTCATTAACCATCATCGCTGCCAGATATTGACTGGTCTTATTCGGTCCGGTATCAAAGGTCATCTCATATTCCGAATATAAATTTTCCACAAAGAAATGGCACCCGGAAATCTCTAAAACACGGCGGTCTAATTCCTCTACGATATCGTTTAGCTGTTCATAATCCTGTGTTGCCAGACACTCCTTCAGAGTTTTTTCAACACGTTCAAAATGTCTCCAGAAATCTTTGGCGTTGGTTAGCGCACTCATCTTATCCCCTCACCTTTTGAACCAGTTTTTTTACACCGGTTGTTTCTTCATATTCACTTAATTTCTTTAATAAGGCTTTTGCCAAAAGTTTATGGCCTTCTTCATCCAGATGAATGCCATCGGATTCTCTACCCATGCATACGTCTTCCGTTTCAAAATAATCCACGTTGTATGCCTTGGCAGCATTGGCCAGATATTTGCCTGCCTTCTCCATGATTGTAAATCCTTCTTTACCGAAATTGAGTTTCGTTCTGCGGCAGTTAATATAGGCCGGATTCATCTTCGGAGGACGCACGATCAAAATCTTAGGCTGCGGATAATCTTTATATAAAGAAGGATCCATAACCTTATCCAGGAGAGTTCGCATCTGTTTATCTACCGATAATACATTGGTGGCATACATCCGTTTGGCATCGTTTGTTCCTAACATAATCACAATCAGATCAAGAGGAAGCTGTGAACGGATCACCATCTGGACGGTTTTTGCCCCATTGCGTCCTTCTTCATAAGGATCATCATGACAGCACGTTCTGCCGGGAAGTCCCTCTTCGACAATTTCCCATTTCGGTTTGGCATTTTGAATTCGCTTTGTAAAGCGGTTATCATAACGAAGTCTTGTATCCGAGTTAAATCCCCAGGTGTTACTGTCACCATAAAACATGATTCGCATTTTTGTATCTCCTTTTAAAAAGGGCAGCAGGGATCTTCCCTCTGCACCTTTATATTTTATCCGATTGAATCACTCATATCCAGCTTCAGAAGCTGATTTAATTCGACTGCATACTCCATCGGCAGCTCACGGGTAAACGGTTCTAAAAAGCCCATAACGATCATCTCTGTCGCTCTGGCTTCCGAAAGCCCCCTGCTCATCAAATAGAAAAGCTGTTCTTCCGATATATTGGATACGGTCGCTTCATGTTCAATCTGCGATGTATCATTTTGCAAGATATTTAAAGGAATGGTGTCACTGCGTGATTTTTTATCTAAAATCAAGGTATCGCATTCCACTTTACTCTTGGCGTAGGCGGCATCCTTGGAATGTCTTACCCAGCCTCGATAGTTGACCTCACCGCCGGTACGGGCTACCGACTTAGAGATAATATTGCTGGAAGTGTGCGGAGCAAGATGGATCATCTTACTGCCGGCATCCTGTTTTTGATTACCGGAGCCTACCGCAATGGAAATCGTTGTCCCTTTGGCATAAGGTTCTGTCAGAATGCAGGCAGGATATTTCATATTAATGTGGCTTCCGATATTTCCGTCGATCCACTCCATATGACCGTTTTCCATTACTTTGGCACGTTTAGTAACCAAATTCAAAATATTGGAGGACCAGTTTTGTACCGTAGAATAACGGCAATGCGCATTCTTATGTACAAAAATCTCTACAATGGCGGCATGCAGCGAATCTTTTGAATAAATCGGTGCCGTACATCCTTCTACATAATGTACATCCGCGCCTTCATCTACAATGATCAACGTTCTTTCAAACTGTCCCATCTGCTGGGAATTAATTCTAAAGTAAGACTGCAGCGGTTTATCCAAGTGGACACCCTTTGGAACATAGATAAAGGAACCACCGGACCATACGGCCGTATTTAGTGCTGCATATTTATTGTCCGTATACGGAACCAAAGTTCCGAAATATTCCTTAAAAAATTCCGGATGTGTCTTTAATGCGGTATCGGTATCTAAAAAGATAATTCCCTTTTCTTCTACCTCTTCCAGCATATTGTGATAAACAGCTTCACTTTCATACTGGGTCGTAACACCGGCTAAATACTTCTGTTCTGCTTCCGGAATACCTAATTTATCAAAGGTATTACGAATCGTTTCCGGAACTTCATCCCAGTTTTTCTGCTGGCGTTCACTCGGTTTTATATAATATGTATAGTCGTTAAAATCGATTTCACTTAAATCCGGTCCCCAGTCGGGATTTTTGGCTTCGACAAAGTAGCGGTAAGCTTCCAAGCGTCTTTCCAACATCCATTCCGGTTCCTGTTTGATTGCCGAAATCTGGCGGACAACATCCTCACTTAATCCCTTACCGGTATTAAATATGCTGACGTCTTCATCGTGAAATCCATATTCGTATTCTGTTGAAATCTCAATATCTTTATTCTTTTCCATCGATATCACCCTGGCTTTCTTTTATTAAAGAACGTAATGCTCTCCATCCGATTGTGGCACAGTTGATTCGATTAGCCTGCTTTCCGACATTCTGGAAGGCAATGGCTTCTTCCAATAAATCCTCATCATACGACTTTTGATCGACCATCATAAAATAGTTCTGCATGATAAGTTCGGCATCCTTGATGGGCTTATCCTTAACCAGTTCGGTCATGATCGAGGTCGAAGCTGTCGAAATTGTGCAGGCAACCCCCGCAAACCGGACATCCTTGATGATTCCATCTTCAATCTTTGCCTGTACGGTAATATCATCGATACAGGAAGCACTGTTCATCCGCTTAGAAAGATAGCCTGCCTGATCCGTCAACTCATGATTGCGCGGATATTCATAATGATCCATAATAATCTGTCTTAATAACATTGGATCGACTTGTGACATTCTGATCCTTCCTTTCTTTAAAAGAAAATACCGATGCAGTTTTCCAGTGTTACGGTCTTTAAGGCCTCCACCAGAACATCAATTTCTTCTTTTGTATTGTAAAAGTAAAAGCTTGCGCGTACTGTTCCCGGTGTTTTTAAGATGGCCGGAAGCATCTTGGCACAATGTGTACCCGAACGGACCGCAATGCCAAATGTACTTAAATAGCTTGCGACATCCTGGGCAAATATTTCTTTTCCATTGTCTGTTACATTAAATGTACAGATGCTGCTTTCGGAATTTTTATTGTAGACAATCACATTGTCCATATCTTTTACCTGCGAAAGGAAATAGTGTTTCAATTCCATTTCATAGGCATGGATTTTTTCTCTTGAGATGGAATCGATATAATCCATGGCAGCTGCTAAACCGATAGCGCCTTCAATGGGCTGTGTACCGCTTTCAAATTTTAAAGGTGTTTCCTTTAAAACCAATTCACATTTATCAAAACGGGCATTGGATTCACCGCCGTAGAATACCGGCTCCAACATGTCCATCCATTTTCTTTTTCCATACATAACGCCGATACCGGTCGGTGCGCACATTTTATGTCCGGAAAACGCATAGAAATCACAATCCAGATCCTGTACATCTACTTTTAGATGACCGATGGCTTGGGCACCATCCACCACGACAATAATGTCTTTTTCATGGCAGATCTTACAGATTTCCTTAACCGGAGCTTCAAAGCCGAGTACATTGGATACATGGGCAAGTGAAACGACTTTAACTCGGTCGCTTAATGCCGATTTAAAATTCTCTATTGTGATTTTTCCTTCTTCATCCAAAGGGATATACTCTACCTTTGCCCCTGCCTTACCAGCATATACACGCCATGGAAGAACATTTGATGCGTGTTCCCCTTCATCAGAAAGAACGATATCTCCTTCTTTGAGAAGCTGCCTTGAAACCATAATGGCAATTTCGTTAAGCCCCATGGAAGCACCTGAGGTAAAGGCAATTTCCTCTACTTCTTTGGCATTGATGAATTGACGCACCCTTTCTCTGGCACCTTCATAAGCGCTGTCAACCTGGGCACTCATCTCATAATCACCGCGATGGGCATTGGCACCTAAATAGGTGTAGTAATTCACAACGGCATCAATGACAGGCTGTGGTTTTAATGTGGTAGCCCCATTATCGAAATAGATGACCGGTTTTCCGGACAATGTTCTATTCAAAATAGGAAAATCATTTCGAATCTTCGATATTTCCATATAAACCTACCTTATTTTCCATTTCATCACGCAGGCTGTCATGCAGCTTTTCATCCTCGATCATATCGATGACCGGAAGGAAATAACCGACACTTAATAAGCCCATGGCCTGTTTTAATGTCAGTCCTCTGGACTGCAGGTAATAGAGCTGGTCTTCATCGGGCTGTCCAACTGTCAGCGCATGGCTTGCCTTAACGTCGTTTTCATCAATTAACAGTAAAGGAATCGCCTTAGCGGTATGTCCCTTTCCAAGGGTCAATATACGGGTAGCCTGATGAGACTCGGCCTGGTAACATCCTTTTAAAATATTTCCGTTGGCAACCATCTCATAATAGCTTTTATCAAACAATACGGAGAAATTGCGCATATTTCCGATTGTATCGTGGGATACGTGGCGCACTTCCATATTGTTGATCTTTTTATTTCCCTCCAGGCATAACTGACCCGTAAGTACTTCAAAGTCAGCTCCCGGCTCATCTAATGTAGTTAAATGATTCCAGGTAAAGCTGTTATTTTCTAAATCTAAAAAGCCCATCTCCATTCTGGCATCCTGTAAAACATGGATGTTTGTATCTAGTACAGGCTGGTTTACAGAGCGGTTGTATACCAATACTTTGATATGCCCTGCCGCTTTGACCTGCATAGAGATAGAAGCCTTCTTGAAATCTTCATCGAGTATAATGGTCAAATCCCCTTTTGAAAATGGTTCAAAGACCAAATCCAGATCGGACTGGGCATTTAAATGAAGACTTTCATGAAAAGAATCCTGAAATGTAACCGTCATATTTATCCTCCGATCTTAGCACCGCAAGATCCAAGAGATACCGGCTGTTTCTTTTCTTCTTTTTTCGCTTTTACGTTAAATTCTTTTTCGATCCACTCATAGCCTTCACGGTCAACCTTTTCAACCAATTCGGCATCTGAGCTTAATACGATCTTTCCATCAATCAGCACATGAGCATGTGTCGGTTTTAAATATTGATAAAAACGGGCATAATGGGAGACGATGATCAGACCCATATCTGTCTGCTGCTGGCATTCATTGATCGCATCGGCAACGATCTTTAATGCATCTACGTCTAATCCGGAATCGATTTCATCCAGCATCGCAAAATCCGGTTTCAACATCATCATCTGAACGATCTCGTTACGCTTCTTTTCGCCACCGGAGAATCCATCATTTAAGAAACGATGTGCTAAATCCGGCTTCATCTGCAGAAGTTCGATGGCACGGTCCATCTCCTTAATAAATTTAAATAAGCTGATTGGCTTTTCTAAGCGTGCATTAATGGCACTTCTTAAAAAGTCGGAGTTGGTAACGCCCGAGATTTCACTTGGATACTGCATTCCCAAAAATAATCCGGCTTTCGATCTTTCATCTACGGCCATGCTTAAAACATCCTGTCCATCTAATGTGATGGAGCCCTGTGTTACTGTATATTTAGGGTTTCCCATAATAGCGGCTAACAGTGTACTTTTACCATTGCCGTTCGGTCCCATAAGCGCATGCCTTTGACCGGAATGAATCGTTAGGTCAATGCCTTTTAATATTTCTTTATCCTCTACGGATACGTGTAAATCTTTAATTACTAATTCCTTCACGGCTATCCCTCTTTTCACCCGATTATCATAACAAACTTTATATTAAATCTCAATTGAGACGATTAGGGTTCCTGAGAGAAAAAAGCAGGGATCCAATCCCTGCTGTTAGAGTACTTCTCCGTTGGTTGAAATGACCTGTTTATACCAGTCAAATGACTTTTTCTTTCTTCGTGAATAATCACCGGTTCCATCGTCATATCTTTCTACAAAGATAAAGCCGTAACGCTTTTTCATCTCACCGGTACCTGCTGAAACGATGTCGATACATCCCCAAGGTGTATATCCGATCAGATCGACGCCATCGTATTCAACGGCTTTTTTCATAGCCGCAATGTGATCTCTTAAATATCCGATGCGATACTCATCATCGATGGTTCCATCCGCTTTGATTTCATCGGCTGCTCCCAATCCGTTTTCCACTACGAACAAAGGTACATGATATCTTTCATACATCTGGCAAAGTACGATACGAAGTCCTTCCGGGTCGACCGTCCAGCCCCAGTCACTGGTTTCCAAGTATGGATTTTTGCAGGCAAGGAATTGGTTTCCTTCTGTTCTTTCCACATTTGGATCGGTAGAGCATACCGTAGACATATAATAGCTAAAGCCAATATAGTCTACCGTTCCCTTCTTCAACAATTCCAGATCGTCGTCTTCCATCTTGATGTGGATGCCCTCACGTTCAAATTCCTTTAATTTATAATTTGGATAATATCCCCGTACCTGAATGTCCATATAGAATTCCTTCTGACGGTTGAAAGAAATGGCTTCATATACATCTTCCGGCTTACATGTCATCGCATAGCCCGGTGTATAGGACACCATCATGCCGATTTTATTTTCCGGATCAATTTCATGTCCTAATAATACAGTCTTTGCGCTTGCCACAAAAATATGATGGTGAGCCTGATATAAATGCTGAGGATCGTTTTCATGAATGCCGGTTTGCGGCCATCCGGATAACACGTTAATTTCATTAAATGTCATCCAATATTTGACCTTTCCTTTATACCTATTAAAAATCGTCTTTGCATAGAAAAGGAAATAATCAATGACTTCTCTGGATCCCCAGCCGTTGTAGTGATCTGCCAGATACATCGGCATATCAAAATGGTTAATCGTAACAACCGGTTCAATATTGTATTTATTTAATTCATCAAAAACATTTTCATAAAACTGCAAGCCTTCTTCATTGAGCTCATACATTCCTTTCGGACAGATTCTTGACCAGCTGACCGACATGCGGAAACACTTAAATCCCATTTCGGCAAATAAGGCGATGTCTTCTTTATAATGATGATAAAAATCCGTCGCATCATGGCTTGGATAATATGTATCCGGCAATATGTATCCGGTTGTGTTTTCCGGTACTGTTCCTGTTAAAGAACTATCGATGGGAGAACTGCCTACACTGCCATCGGCATATTGAAATGTCATTAAGCGGGGTTTTTTATATCCTCCTCCGGTAATCGCATCCATGGTGGAAAGACCTCTGCCTCCCAGATTATATCCACCCTCATATTGATTGGCAGCTGTTGCACCGCCCCATAGAAAGTTTTTTGGAAATCCCATATGTACTGTCCTCCTATATCTTCTATAAATAAAATATACGCTATTGAATTAAGATATATAAAATACTGATTTCTTATATCGTGATATAATAATATAGAATATCTAAGAGGTAAGAATATGGATATACGAGTACTGCGAAATTTTATTCAAATTGC
Organism: Faecalicoccus sp.; assembly: GCA_017941505.1. The sequence continues at coordinate 20,787 of JAGAWH010000187.1, forward strand.
CAGAGATGAAAGTTTAACTAAGGCTTCCAAAAAGCTGCACATCTCCCAGCCGGCTCTTTCCCGGCAGATGAAAGAATTAGAAGAAGAGCTCAACGTAAAGCTGTTTAACCGAACCAGCTATGCCATTCACTTGACAAGAGAAGGTGTCCGTCTGCTTCAAAGAGCGGAGGATATTGTATCCATGGCTGATCAAACCCTCCGTGAGTTCAGCGAAAAACAGGATACTATTTCCGGAGATATCCGCATCGGTGCATCCGAAGGCGAATCGGTCCGCATACTAGGACAATGTATGAAACGTATAAAAGCTTTGTATCCCGATATTTTTTATCATATGTATACCGGCGATACCGAGATGTTAAGAGAAAAGCTTGATAACGGTTTTTTAGACTTTCTGGCTGTTTCCGAAAATCCGGATACATCCGGCTATCAAAGCATAAAGCTGCCTATCCGGGACAGGTGGGGATTGATTATGCCCAAAAATGATCCTCTCAATCAAAAGAAAACAATCTCAAGAGATGATTTAATGAATCTTGATCTGATTGTATCCAGACAGGCGCTGCATCAAGATCTACCGGCATTTTTTGAGGATAAAACCCATCGATTACGTATCATTGCGACTTATGATCTGGCGCACAACTCTACCCTTCTGGCTAAGGAAGGTGTAGGCTATGTTCTCTGTTTTGATCATCTTGCCGACATCAGCGAAAACTCAGGTCTGGTCTTTAGAGCCATATCACCACCGCTGTATACCGATATGCATCTAATCTATCGAAAACATCAAATGTTCTCCAAGCCGGCTGAGCTATTTCTTACTACACTCAAAGAAATAATGCAGGAAGCAAAAAAACAGGCTGAAAATACTTAGTTTAAGCTTGAAAGACTGTTTCTGTCTCATTGCATTTTAGGGTAGGATTCAGTATAATTGTAAAAGACTTTCAAAGGAGGTTATCATGAGTGATTTTTTGAAAGACAATTGGTTTGTAGCAGTTATTGCTGTTATAATCATTTCATTTGTCGCTTACTTTATCTATGATGGAAATCGATATAATGTTTCCACAAAAAAAGCAGACGGTAAAGATGTAGTCGCAAGTACAGACATCAAGAATATAACTGCAGATGATTTCTATACAGAAGCTTCTGAATTTGACGGTTCCCTGCTGTACAACATTTATCGCAATTATGTTGTTGATCAGAGTGTTAAGACTACAGATGATATGAAATCCGAAGCAAAAACACTTCAGACAAACATTACCGGAAACGCACAGAATTATTATGGTGTGGCTTATAAAGATTATATCGGTAAGGAATTAGCTTCTTATGGTTTTAATGGATTTGAAGATCTGGAGCGCTATTGTTTACTGAGCGTAAAAGAAAAAGAAATGAATGCGAAATATATCGATGAGCACTTTGATGAATTATCACCGGCTCTTTCCGAGAAGAAATCCCGCACCATTTCAATCATTTCCATGAACGTTACCAATCCGGATGCTTTAACGGAAGATGAGCAGAAGAAAAAAGACAATATCGATAATGCCTTAAATAACGGAAGTTTTGCGGATTGCGCAACAGCTTTCTCTGAAGATCAGACCACAGCATCTCAGGAAGGATTCTACGGCTATATCGATACCGATGATTTAGGAAATTCTACATTAGATGCAACCGTGATCCAGGCAGCTCTGGACATGGAAAAAGATGGAACCAGCGATTGGATCACAGTGACCAATCCGACATATGGCAATGCGGTGTTATTCCGTGTTCATGTAGATGAAACAGATGTCAATGAGATTCATAAATCTAAAAACGAAGATGTTACATCGCGTTTATTATCTGCTATTCTTTCTGCCAACACAGGACTTGATGTTAAGATTGTGCAGCACAATGCCGAAAGCTTGAAGATTGAATTCAAAGATGAAGAGGCTAAGACAAAATTTGAAAGTTATCTTAAATCCATAGGTGGACAGGTAGAAGAACCTCAGCCTGACCAACAGCCGGAAGAACAGACTGACCAGGCTGCCCAGGAAGGAGTTGAATAACATGAAAAAGAGTGCAATCCTTCTTTTAAGCGGAATGTTACTGTTATCAGGATGTTCAGCAGCTACCGCTACTATCTCCAATAAGAATGATGTTTTATTTACTGTTGGAGAACAATCTTTAACCAAGGGAGATGAATATCAATTTTTGAAATCATCTCAGGGTGCAGAAATGACCATGGAATTGGTTCGTCAATCTATTTTTGATGAAGAAATCGGCCGTGGTGAGGAAATCATGGCTGCTGCCCAGACACAATACGATACCTATGCGCAGAACAATCCTGATTTCGAAACACAGATTACAGAAGCAGGATACAAGGATAAAGATGAATATATCAACAAAACCATCGTTCCTACTGTTCAACAGGAAAAACTGATGAGCAAATATTTCACAGATGCGAAAAAGAGTATTAAAAAGACGTATAAACCATCTGTTGCGAAGATTCTGGAATGCGCTGATGCTGAAACTGCACAGAAGGCACTTGATGAATTAAAGAAAGGTACCGATACACAAACCGTATATGATACATATAAGAGTGAGGCTACAACCTATGGAAACAGCGATACATTCGTATCCACTTCTTCCAATCTGCCTGACCGTTTGATCAATACGCTTGCCAAAGCCAAAAAGCCGGGTGTGATTGATGAAGTCTTCGTTTATGAGGATGGAACATCGGCTTCTGCCTATGTTGCGATTTTAACCTCCAACACCTACGATGATATTCTAGATCAAATAATCGCTAATTTATCCAGTGAACAAACCATCACTTCAGATTGTTTTGTATACTATCTTAAGAAGTATCATTTCGAAGTGCATGATCAGGAAATATTCGATTATTTAAAGAATAATTATCCTCAATACCTCTATCAATTCCCTGAATTGAATACCACTAAACAATAAAAAAATGCCGGGAGCACTGATTAGCGCTTCCGGCTTTATATTACTTTTTATCTGCGATGGTTTCTGCGGAAATGATTCCCTTCATTCTGATCATGAGTTGAATAACTTCTTCGCTGCTGGTATCATCCCCTGCCCGGAGTTCCAGAATCGCATTATGAACCTGATCAGAGCCCAGAATTCGCATATTTGTAATGGAGATATGGATATTTTTAAGTACACGCAGAACCTGGGCTAAATCATCTTTTTCCTCATAGCTCAAGGCAATTGTAAATTCA
>JAGAWH010000188.1 GCA_017941505.1 Faecalicoccus sp.
AGTTTGAAAAATGGTCTTTTTGTCGTGTTCAAAAATTAGAAAAGAGCGGACTTCAAACTATCTCAATTGAAGTTCGCTCTTTCTTTGAGAGATTTCAGTAGACATTCAGTACATAGCCTTGGCTTAACTGAATGACATTGGGATGTACCTGACTTAGAGTGCATTATAATGTTCATCATCAACCGGCTCAAGCCATTCATGAGATCCTTCTACTGTTCTAGACATAACAGATAAATGAGCAAACCAGGAATCCTTTGTGGCTCCATGCCAATGTTTCACATCCAATGGAATCTCGATAACAGTTCCTGGAACCATTTTAACCGGATCTTTGCCCCATTCCTGATACCAGCCTTCACCGCCGACACAGACTAAGATCTGCTGACAGCCGTGATGAATATGCCAGTTATTACGGCATCCGGGTTCAAAAGATACATTTGAGATATTAATTTGTGCATCCGGTCCTGTTAATGCTGCAAGGTAGCTGTTTCCGATAAAATATTGACTGACAGGATTTTTTCCTCCTACTTCAAATGGTGAAATTTTAACGATTTCTGACATATTTACGTTCTCCTTTTCTTAAATGTATTATAAACAATTATCTGCATCAGAACCAATACTAATCAGTAATACTTTTCCATACTTAAAAAATATAGATTATCCCTTATCAGCTTTCAATTCCGGACATCGCATCGGTTTTAGCTTTAAACATCTTATTATAAATGGCAATCACGCGTCCTACTCCTAACATGGCACAAACTGTTCCGATACCTAGTCCACGAATTTCTCCAAAACATAAAAAGCTGATCACAACTGCTGATATTACACAGCAGATATCAAATATATTCTTGGTGTCGCCGACACTCTTCTTTACTAAATCCGCTATGGCCTGAACAATGCCATCTCCGGGATTTGGAACCAGCCTTGCATTTAAGGATAAAGCAGCTCCGATTCCGGTAAACAATATGCCCAGTGCCAGTATCACAAAGCTCATCACACCGCTGAAAACAGGAATATTGGCAGAGAAAAGATTCATAAATCGGGTAACGATGATACTGACAGGAAACTGCAGTAAATCAGGAATGATCAAATTCTTTTTTCCCTGGTATAAATGGATAATAATCTCCACAACGATAAAGAAGGTGTACCAACCTAATGTCACATCTCCAAAGTTCAAATTAAATACCTGTGATAGGACAAATGCCACAGAAATAATAGGTGATACACCTAAATTAGATTTCGTGTTCAATATAATTCCAAAAGCCAGAATAATCATTCCGGCAAGATATAATACCCATCGTGTGATTGTCTTATTCATTTTTTTCCTCTACTTCTACTAAATCTGAAAATTTAATCCTTGTTCCATCTTTTAATACCAGTAATTGATTCAATTCATCAAAACGCTGAAGAACTCCCTCAAAAGTTTCGTAATGTCCACCTTCTTTTTTATTATCTTTGATAAAGCGATATCCTTTGATTATTGGACGGGTATAAACCAAATTTTTAAGAATATTCAAATTTTCATTGACTTGAGCTTTTTCATCTTCTGAAAGCTCTCTTTTCTGCTCGGTTAATCTTGCGGCATCCTGTATTTGATCATCATATCCCGTTAATGCCGCAAAAGGCATAAATTGGGCAGCTCTATCATGAATGGACATCTTTGGATGTTTCGATTCAGGGCGGGATGCATGTAAGATCTTGTCATATTTACTCATGCCTTATGCCCTCCGATCTGCTCATTTCTTTCTACTGTCGTGGCTCCTTCCTGCAGATTCATCCCCTTAATAACGGCATTTTTTCCATACTTCTTTTTAATTTCAATAAGAGCTTTCTGGGCTTTCATTTCCCTTTGACGCTCTTCTTTCTGCTTCTGTTCTTCCTTTTGTAAAGCTTCATAATCGGTAAAGAGATTCATCTGTTCATAGACAGGCTTTATCTCATCTTCTTTCTGCAGATTGGCAGCTGTCACATTAAAACGCTGTACCCTTAACCGTCTGTTAATGATGCGCTCATATAACACGCCAAAGGTATCCATAATTTCTTTTGTAGAAGAAGTAGGAATCTTAAAGTTAAAGCTTCCGTGTGCGGGTTTAGGAACTACGCGTCCATACCAATCTTTTGTCATATCACCATCATAGTCGGAAGAATAATCATAACTCACACTTAGCACAATCTGTGAGCAGACCAAGCCTTTTTCAACCAAGTCCAAAGATAAGAGCTCCGCCATTTCTAATACGATGATTTTCCCTTTTTCAAAAGGATACCCGGAAGCTAATACCTGACCTCGGGAAAGTGAATTGGATGAAGGCTTATACGCTTTGATTTCTTTGATCGTACAGGGCTCTATTCCCCATGCATGATCAATCAAAAGCTCTGCGTTGATGCCAAACAGCTTAAATAATAAATCCTCATCTTCGATTGATTTTAAGGCAACATCCCCCATCGTATACATGCCATTGGCTTCTAACTTTTTCGAATATCCTCTTCCCACTCGCCAGAAATCTGTTAAAGGCTTGTGTTCCCAGAGCTTTTGACGATAGCTTAGTTCATCCAGCTCGGCAATCCGGACACCATTTTTATCCGCTTCAATATGTTTGGCAACAATATCCATGGCTACTTTGGCAAGATACATATTCGTTCCAATGCCGGCTGTTGCGGTAATTCCTGTCGTTTGATAAACATCCAGAATCATCTTCATCACAAGATCATGAGGCGACATCTTATACATCTTTAAATAGCTTGTTAAGTCGATAAAGACTTCATCAATCGAATAGACATGAATATCCTGGGCATCGATGTATTTGCGATAGATATTATAGATTTTTGTACTGTAATCCATATAAAAGGACATGCGGGGCTGGGCCACCAGATAATCTAATTTCAAGGCTGGATTATGTTCCAATTCATCCGCGATATAAGAAGATCCCTTAAAGCCATATCCCTGGGTAATCCGATAGCGTTCTTTGTTGATGTCTCTTACCTTCTGGACCACTTCAAAAAGTCTGGCTCTTCCTGATATCCCCAGTGCTTTCAAAGAGGGGGATACAGCCAGACAGATTGTCTTTTCGGTACGTGAACCATCCGCCACTACTAAATGGGTATTTAAAGGGTCCAGATTTCTTTCTACACACTCAACAGAGGCATAGAAGGACTTTAAATCAATCGCTGCATAGATACTCATAAAAATAGTATAACACAAGAATGATTTCGCTTTACTTTTGAAACAGAGTGATTATAATAGGCGTCGAAAGGAAGGTGATGTAAATGTTTATACTTACAACACTCTTTGGATTATCCTTCGGCCTTTTATCGATTATACTGCTGGTATTAAAGATTATCGGCTTATGGATGGTTTTCGAAAAAATCGGCGAACCGGGATGGAAAGCTTTGATTCCATTTTATTCAGATTATATTTTGTTCTCTAAAGTATGGGATGTTCAGTTCTATTGGATTTATTTAGGACTTTCGATTGTTGGTGGAATCTTCTCTTCTTTAGCAGGTGATGAATCTAATTTCTATTCCACATTATCAAGTATTGCCGGCATTGCAGGTTATCTAATCTATGCCTACGCAATGTATATGTTAGGTAAATCCTTCCGCAAGGAAAACTGGTTTATTATCGGTCTGATCCTTTTAAATGATATCTTCTGTATCATCTTAGGTTTTGACAACAACAGCCAGTACTACGGAAATACTTACGACAAAACATCTCCGCCTCCGTTTTTCGGTTAAACAAAAAGAATTCCGCATTGACTGCGGAATTTTTTATTGCCCGAATTGATTGATAAAATCCTGTTCGGATAAAATCGGAATACCCAGAGACTGGGCTTTTTTATTTTTCGATGAAGTCGATTCAACATCGTTGTTGATCAAATAATTCGTAGATTTGGATACCGAACCGGTCACCTTACCGCCTTCGGATTCAATATAAGCCTTTAATTCATTACGGTTTTTAAATTGATATACATTACCGGTAACCACGAATGTTAAACCGTCGCATTTCTTGCCGGATTCTTTCTGTTCGGTGCGGTTCAAATGAATTTCATATAAGATATTTTCTAACTGCATGATATTCTTTGGATCTTTACACCAGTTCACAAAAGAAGCACTCTTTTCCGGACCGATGCCATCAATTGTTGAGAAAATATCCGACGTGTCCGCATGAACTGCGGTTTTGATCAGTTCATCAAAATCATAAGCAGACAATAATCTTTTAGCCACATCCTGACCAACTAACGGAATATTTAAGGCATACAGAAGCTTTTGATCATTTACTTCTCTTGCCTTGGTGATCGATGCCACTAAATTATTGGCCGATTTATCACCAAATCCATCCAAAAGACGAATCTGATCGACGTGATCCACTAATTTATAAATATCCGCATATTCACTGATCCATCCCTCATTGATAAAGCGGGATAAAATCTGCTCGGAAATTCCATCGATATCCATGCCGGCTTTGGATACAAAGCGGGCATATTTTTTCAACTTTTTAGCGGCACAATCCGGATTGGTACACTTTAAGGTCTTTGTTCCCGATATTTCTGAAATATGAATTCTTGTCGGCTGGCCGCATAAAGGACATACTTCCGGTACATTTAATGTTCCTTCGGTATGGGTCACCTTAATGACTTTCGGAATAATCTTATTGGCCTTGATGACTTCAATCTCGGTTCCCTTATCACCGATTTTTAATCGCTCACACTCGCTTATGTTGCACAGCGATGCTCTTTTTACAATTGTTCCTTCCAGTTCAACCGGCTCAAATACCGCAACCGGTGTAATCGTAGAAGCTGCACAGGACCATTCTATATGATCTAGATATGTAGAAGCCGATGTATCCTGCCATTTAAAGGCGTATCCTGCACGAGTGGCATGATGCCCTGTCACCGAACCTGTTGCGGCATATTCCGTATCATCAAATGTAATGACCAAACCATCTACCGGGTACGGATTGATGCCATCGGTTACTTTCTTTGTCCATGCATCAATGGAGGATACAATATTACTTAAAGTAGGATGATCGATTCTCTCTCTTTCCACAACTTCAAATCCAAGTGAAGATAGATAATCCATCCTTTCTCCCCAGCTGATGATCTTTTCACCACTGTGAACTAAAGTAAACGGAATCCAATGGATCTTTCTTTTCTTTAATTCATTCACATCCTTTAAGGACAAAGAACCCGATGCCAGATTTCTTGGGTTGGCATAATCTTCTCCAGACTCCATCACAAAGGTCTCAAAATCTTCATAAGAAATCGCAGCCTCACCGCGAATGACCAAATGAGAAGTATCCTTGATTTTTAAAGGAATACCTTCTATTCCCTTGGCAAGATGGGTAATATTGGTTCCGATATGCCCATCCCCTCGGGTTACGATTTTACTTAGTTTTCCATTGTCATAGGTAACCACCAGAGTTAAACCATCTAACTTCCAGGAAATCCAGATTGGCTTTCCTTCTGCCCATTTTTCTAAATCTTCCGGAAGTTTTGTCTTGGCAAGCGAAAGAGCTGCAAATTCATGTTCTTCCTTCTGTCCCCGGATATCATCCGAAGATACATTATGGGTCGGGCTGTTTTCTAAGATGGTATTGGTCTCTATTTCCAATGCCTTTAATTCATCAAATAAAGCATCCCACTCGTAATCGGTCATGAGTTCTGCCTGACCGTTATAATAGGCATCCGATGCCGCGTTTAATATACGGACAAGTTCTTCCATTCTTTTTAGTTGTTCATTCATAAGCTACCTCATTTATAATATTCCAGAAGCTTTTCAAAGCTGATTTCAATTCCTGCATCTTTCAGGCGTTCTTTGCGGGCTTCATATAATTTTTCCAATATCTCTTTTTTATCTTCTAAAGATGCATGCCTTAATCTGTCATAACATACACTGCAAAGAGAACAGATATTGGCTTCTACATCCAGAGAATAATCAAAATCATCAGCATATTTCATATCAATCAAATGATGTGCTTTCACATACATCAAATGATTTCGAGAATTTAAGAAAGTGAAATGAGACGTGTCTACATCACATTTAAAATCACTGAACGATAAGGCATTGCAGCTGATATTAACATCTCTTGGATACACGATATTTCCATATACATCCTTGACCGGTTTTGTCTTTTCTACCGGTGTATCAAATACAAGCGATGCATTAAAATATCGGGATACCGTTTCTGTTGTAACTTCTTTATCAACGGTTATCGTATTCACATAACCGGATTGTTCCATTAAAAGATATTCATAGAACTCTTCAATCGTTCTGTGTCCGATTAAGGAGCGTACGGATTGATAAAGATAAATCATATTCTGCAGATCGGTTAAAAATTCAAATTCTCCGGGGAAATCATGGACATTGTAGGATATCGCCCAGATATTTCCGGCTTCATATCCCTGCCCATACAATTGATCGGAATTTAAATCAATATCACTTTTAACCTTTTTATTGGATGTCTCAAAAGATTCTCGAATTATGGCAGATATTTCTTTTAATTTCTTTCTGGCATCTCCTGTTCCAAACCGGTCCAGAAAGAAATTATAGCCCTGATTTAAGCTGAGATAAACAGTTTCTTTGTCCGCACTGAAAAGAAGCATCAATACAACACCCCTTTGGACAGAATCGGTAATTTCCTTATCCATAAGTGCAACCCATGGAATTTGGGCATAACGGGATACACCGATACTTCCCTTTACCAAGTATTGTTCTTCATCAATTTTTGCCTTGTCGATCAGACTTTCCGGAATCTCTTTACGAAATAAATTCCCCAAAGGAGAAGCGGCAAAAGGAGCTTTTGTTCCGTCAAAGTATTGTTCCATGGCAAGTCGAATCATATCTGTAATATCCATAAAGACTCCTAATAATCTACCAGATAAATACCTATTTTTATTCTATAATACGAATTCTTTTTCTCGATTTCGGAAATCTTCCCCTTTAATAATTTGCCTGCCTCTAACAGACGTCCGAAAATCAAATTATCTTTACGCGGTACATAACCAAGCTTATCCCCATCTATAGTAAGAACCATGATCGCAAGCGGATCAAATTTATTATCCGGTTCTCTTCGAAGTGTCAAATCATTGCCTACCTGTAATGATTCAAATACTGCACTATCTTCAATAAAAGATGTACCGGCAATATAGGTATCAAAAAGATGGATTTCCTTTACAAGCGGCTTCAGTAAATCCCCTAAACCTCTTTCTTCAATTACGGAAACCAGGTTGGCATCACTGATTTTTATTTCATTGGCCATCAGTTCAACACACCTTTCACATCAAAGCGCTGATAGATTATTAACAATTCAGCTTCATAGTCAACGTATTCTTTAAATTCCCTTTCCAGATCTTTAAATTTATCTTCCACCATCAAAGGATCTTCCAATAAGTATTTAAATTGATACGGATCCGTATTTTTAATCGTATGAATCTCATCCTGGAGTTTTTCTATTTTATCTTCAATATTTTCAATTTCTATTTCTCCGTGTTCATCCAAATAGCGGCGCACCATAAAGGAAAGCTCTTCGAGCTCTTCCAGATCGTTACATTCATAAGCTGTAACGATTTTTGTCCATAACTCGGCAATCTTAGGATCTGACTGGAGTTCCGGATGTAAATCCGGATGGAGCATCCTTGCCATTTCCCGATACAGCTTTTTGATCTTTCGTAATTCTATTTCCGGGATATCAATTGTCGATTGTATGGAGGTTGTATAATTGATGATATTTTCTAAAGAAGAATAGTAATCTTTCATCTGTTTTTGAATAAAGGATCGAAGCTCATGTTCATGAATTTCTTTTCCCGAATTCATCATTGCCTGACAATAGGCAATCTTCTTTTTTAATTCGATACAGCGAATCTTCTGTTGAAAGTTTTGAATAATCTTTTCACCGAATACACGATAGTATTCCATACGGTATATAACCGACATCTTCTTCAAGCGGTCTTTTTCCAATACCAGTTCTTCATATAAATTTTGCGATGCGTTCTTTTTTTTAATCAGTTCCATGATATTCTACCTCAAAGGAATAAAAGCGTTCCTGTATTTCTGTTAAACGGCGGTTGTTGATTTTTCCAAACATCATCAAAGCATCGATATCTTCATACCAATTATCATCAAATTGAATCACGATATTTCCATTCTCTTTGACAAAATTTACTACATGAATATTTTTTCCAAAGCGAAATAATACTGTACATGGTTTATCGCGCAAATAATATAAATCATAAAAAGACATATTATCTTCATCAAAAGAAATTATGTTGTAGATGCGGTGCACTAAATCTTTCATTATTTCTAAATTTCCAAAAAAGGAATCCCATTTTAACCGCTGGTCTAAAAACCGTCTGGCACTGAAATATAAATTTGCTGCATCTTTTTTCTTTCCTTCACTTTCACGAATTTCAGCCAGTCGAAGGGCAATTTCCGGATAAGGCTGCCCTACATATTGAAACCGCTTAGCCTTGGAAAACAGCTTTTGAATCATCGTTTTATACGTATTGTAGCTTTTCTTCACATAGTATCCGTTTTTATACATATCCGCTATCTTATAGGCAGCATTGACATTTCCTAAATCAGCTGCCTTAGAATATGCTTCAAAAGCACGCTGATAATCCGGTGCCCCCAGACGACCGTAATAAAAAATATATCCCAAACCGAGATATCCATATTCGTTTCCCTGATCGGCTGCCATCTGATAATAGGTATAAGCAAGATCATAATTTTGAATGCCGTAATAATAGCCACCGAGCTCAATCATAGCTTCAGTATCTGAATTGCGAACCAAATACTCTGCAGCTTCGGTAAATTCAAAAATATCGTCTTCTGTGGGGCTGGGATTATTGTTGAAAAGCTTGATAATTTCCCATGCGGTTTTTTCTTCCATGGTTCATATTATACCAATTTTGAGTCTCTATTTGAATGTTTATGACTTCAAATTCGGTATAGCTGATTAGACAGATTAAGTATAGGCATCCTACTTGAATTAGCATTAAAAAGTATAGTATAAATTAATTAACAAATACCAGAAGGTATATTGAAAGGAGAATCCTATGTTAAAAGTTAATAAGGTTGCGGGAAAAGGCGGAGAAAAATATGTGCCTTATGACCAAAGAACCGGTAAAGAATCTGTTGTCTACTTTACAAGAGACTTGTCCCCTGAAGGATTAAAGAAAGCATTTGATACCGTTGCTCCTGCATTAAAAGGAAAAATTGCGATTAAGCTGCATACCGGTGAACCTCACGGACCGAATATTATCCCTCGTCCATGGGTAAAAGAACTCATCCAGGATAAACTTCCGGATGCGACTATTATTGAAACAAATACATACTATATCGGTGACCGCTTCACTACCGAAGATCATAAAAAGACACTTGAGATCAACGGATGGAATTTTGCACCGGTTGATATTACCGATGCCGATGGTGCAAAAACACTTCCGGTTAAAGGCGGTAAATGGTTTACCGAAATGTCTGTCGGTAAGACTTTAACAGACTACGATTCCATGTTGACACTCACTCACTTCAAAGGACATACCATGGGTGGTTTCGGTGGATCCAATAAGAATATCGGTATTGGATGCGCGGATGGAACAACCGGTAAAAAGTGGATCCATACCAACACCAATAAGCCAAACCAATGGGATGTAAACATGGAAGAATTGATGGAAAAGATCTCTGAATCCACAAAGGCTACCATTGACTATTTCGGTGATCAGGTTGTTTATATCAACGTACTCAGAAATATGTCTGTATCCTGTGATTGCGAAGGTGTAAGTGCACAGCCTGTTGTTACACCGGATATCGGTATCTTAGCATCTACAGATATCTGTGCCATTGATACAGCTTCCATGGACTTAGTATATGCCTTACCGGAAGAATCCAATAAGGATTTCAAGGAACGTGTAGAAACCCGTCACGGTCATCGCCAGCTTTCTTATATGAAAGAGCTTGGCATGGGTAACAACCGCTACGCATTGATTGACTTAGATAACGACAACAAGAAAATTGATGCAGCAACTGCTGTAGAAGGCATTTCTGGCGGATGGGTTCCTGACAAATACAACGTATAAAACCCCGGAGAGCAAATGCTCTCCTTTTTTGATGACTTCATGAATACTAATTTGATAATATAAAATAATTAAGGAGGAAGCTGTCCATGAATACTCTTAATACTAAGCTTACCGGTCGATTTGATGGCTCCAATACCAAACAATGGTATGAAAAGACGATTTCCGATTTAACCGAACAAAACGCCAAAAGACTGGAGATTGATTGTGAACAGTTATCTTATATTTCCGGCATAGGACTCAGGCAGCTTTTATCTATTCATGAATTGGGCTATCAAATCTCCTGTAAAAATGTATCACAAGACATTTACGAAGTTTTTGATGAAACCGGTCTTACAAAAATCATGAATATCCAGAAAAAACCGCGCAAAATCAAAATTGACGGTTTTAAATCCATAGCACACGGTACCGTAGGCACTGTATATCGATTAGATAAAGATAAAGTGCTGAAACTGTTCAACCGTAACATAACGCTGGATGATATTGAACGTGAAAAACAATATGCTCAAACGACATTTCTTTTGGGAATCCCTACCGCAATTTCTTATGAGGTAGTGCAGGTAGATGACTGTTATGGAATCATTCTTGAGATGGCCGGTCATACAACTTTTTCCAAAGAATTAACTATCCATATGGATCAGTTTGACAATCTTGCCAATCAATATACTTCCCTGTTAAAAAAGATTCATCAAACACCGGTTGAGACAGGTGTATTACCTTCCATCAAGGAGATTTATCACCAATATATCGACAGAGCCGATTATCTCAGCCAGGATGAGATAAGCAGTCTTCATTTATTAGTTGACAGCGTTCCTGAACGAAACACTATGATCCATGGTGACTATCATGCCAACAACGTTATGATTAAAGATGATGAGATGATCTTGATTGATTTAGGAGATGTATCCTATGGCCATCCTATCTTTGATCTTTCCGGCATGTATGTATCCCACGTCTTAGTTGGAAATTACCAGCCGGACTTTATAAAGGCAGGAATGGGAATCGATTATCAAACATGTTTACGGCTATGGGATAGTGTTTGTCATACCTATTTTAAAAATAAGTCGAAAGAAAATAGATCCCGGAAAGAACAATTGATTCGACAATTTGCCTGTATGAAAATTCTCTTAATGTATGTTCTTGCCCCGGGTATTGAAAAAGCTCTGACCTGGAAACCTTTAGAGGACGCTAAAGAAAAGCTATTTTCCAATATCGATAATCTGATTGAAGAATTGAAAAAAGACGACTTAGTTTAGAGGTGATAAACATATGGAGAAAGAAGGAAAAACAGTTGTGTGCATGGGATCCTTTAACCCGGTTACTATCGGTCATATCGATTTGTTCGAACAAATTCTCAAAATACATCCTTACTTCCATCTTTTCGTGCGCTATAACGAAGGTGTCGATTTGACAAGCTGGGAAATTAAAAAAAGCTGGTTTGACCGCATCAACCAGGAACACGGCAATCGAATCATCATTCACAAATTGACTACGGATACAATGAAAGGTAAACAGTATAATGTTGATATTTTTACCTACTTTATCCATTTATTTGAAGATGAATTGGGTACGCCGATCGATAAAATCTGGGTTGGCGAAGATGCGGCACCGCTGATTGAAAAAGCACAGGTTCATTTCCCGAATACACATTTTGTGATCACAGCACGAACAGAGATTTGTTCAACCGATATTCGCAAGGATTTAGAAGGCCATAAAGATTGGGTTCCGGATTATGTTTATAAAGATTTAAAAACTCTAAATACAAAATAAAGCCATTGAATTGATGCCGCAGCTGCCGTAGAAGGCATTAAAGATGGATGAGTTTTTCACAAATACAACATATAACCTTGAGGGACTGTAACGAAATGAAATAATTTCGTTACAGCCTTTTTTTACATTACGATTTAAAATTTCACTTTATTTAGAGTAAACTAATGGTTGTAGTAAAATCAGATTATATGCAGGAATGGTGGGTATGGACGCAAAAGATACTTTAAAACAATATTTCGGATATGATACTTTTAAACCCGGACAGGAAGATATTATCAATGCCATCCTTGATAGAAAAGATGTATTGGCCATTATGCCGACAGGCTCAGGCAAATCCATCTGTTATCAGATACCGGCATTGTTGATGCCGGGTTTAACGATTGTTATATCTCCGCTGATATCACTTATGCAGGACCAGGTAAAGGCATTAAATGCATCCGGCATCCGTGCAGGATATATCAACTCCTCTTTAACAGAAACACAGATATCCAAGGTCTATGCCAATGCCGTAAAGGGAATATATCGAATTTTATATGTGGCACCGGAACGATTGGAAAGTTATGGGTTTAAAAATTTTGCCAATAAAGTAAATATCTCCATGATCACAATTGATGAAGCCCACTGTATTTCTCAATGGGGACAGGATTTCAGGCCAAGTTATCTCAAGATTGTAGACTTCATTGACCGCTTATCGAATCGACCTGTTGTGAGCGCCTTTACTGCAACCGCAACACAAGAAGTAAAAACAGATATCGCCTGTGTATTAAAGCTTAAAAATCAAAAAATAGTAGTAACAGGTTTTGATCGTGAAAATTTATATTTTGATGTGAAAACCGTAAAAAGAAAAGATGATTATATCCTTCAATATATCCGCAAACATCCAAATGACAGCGGAATTATTTATTGTGCTACCAGAAAAAATGTAGATCAGCTGTATGGATTACTGTCCCAAGCCGGAGTATCTGTTACAAGATATCATGCCGGAATGACAAATGAAGAAAGAAAGATCAACCAGGATGATTTTATTTACGATAGAAAGTCCGTCATTATCGCAACCAACGCCTTTGGAATGGGAATTAATAAATCCAACGTTCGCTATGTGATACATTACAATATGCCTCAAAGCATGGAGAATTATTACCAGGAAGCCGGAAGAGCCGGTCGTGATGGTGAATCGTCCGAGTGCATATTATTATTTTCACCCCAGGATATCATCATCAATAAATTCTTACTTGATAATAAGGACTTTAGCGGCATTCCTTTTGAAGATATTGAATTGATTCAACAGCGAGATTCGAAACGACTTCAAATTATGGAAGGATATTGTCGTACTTCCCAATGTCTTCGACAATATATTCTACATTATTTTGGTGAAACATCAGACAATCGATGTGATAACTGCGGCAACTGCCAGAGAGAATTTATCGAAATCGATATGACGGAAGAGGCAAAAACAGTAATCAACTGTGTATGGGAAGCCAGGGGAAGATATGGTATAAATGTGATTCTTGGCACACTTCTTGGTGCCAATCGAGCCAGATTAAAGGAATTAGGAACCACGCAATATAAGACGTTTGGCGCTCTAAAAGAGCACTCTGAATCGGATATCCGATTATTGATCAGTCAATTGATTATGAAAGGATATCTCTATCAGACTGCCGACCGGTACAGTGTGCTTACTATCGGAAATATAGCACCATTAAAAGCTTCCGATACACGTGTTATGGTTTATAAAAATAAGGAACAGGAACCCCGGCAGATATCAAAAGCCAGCTATAAAAGAACAACAGACTCTCTTACGAAAGCCGGCTATGAACTATTTGATACGCTTAGAGAATTACGCCTGCTGATCGCAAGAAAAGAAGGATTGCCACCCTACATTATTTTCAATGATAAAACATTGATTGATATGTGTATCAAAACTCCCACCACAAAAAGTCAAATGCTTAAGGTATCGGGCGTCGGTGAAATGAAATATGAGAAATACGGTGAAAGATTTATCGAAACCATTTCCGGATTCATGGAAAAAAATCCGCAGGCTCTCACAAGTTTGAAAACAGAAGATTCAATAACGGAGGCAGGCTTTCCCACTTACTACAATAAAAAAGTTCCCTTTTATCTCAATCCGGAAGATGTAAATCAATATGAATATCGCGATTTAAGTCTTATCACGGAAATTAAAGATGAACTCAACAAGATTACATCAGCGAAAAATGTAAAAACTATTTATGGCACGGATCTTTTTAGGCTTCTTCTTGAAATGGGTTATGTCAAAGAAATCCAAAGTAATGGTCGGACTATTCAGATTCAAACAGAATTGGGAGCCTCTAAAGGTATCCAAACAAAGGAAAGAATCAGCAAAAACGGAACAGCTTATACAGTTTTGGTGTATCCGCCGCAAATTCAAAAAGAAATTGTGAAGTATTACGCATCGCTCAGTCCATCAAAGACAGATATCTAATCTTACCCTTATGGTTATCCATAAGGGATTTTTTTCTTTCTGTTTGTAGAAACAAATCCTATGCTTATACAATATCAATCCTAAACTGATTAATTACATTTTGGTTAACGTTGTAAACCGTTTTATATACAATTGAAATATCAGGAGGGAATAATAATGTCAACAACACCAACTCAAATTCGGATTAATTCTGACATAAAAAAGCAGGCAACTATTCTATTTGAAAAACTTGGACTTGATATGTCCAGTGCTGTAAATATCTTTCTATATCAATGTGTTTTGCGCGGCAGGCTTCCTTTTCCGGTTGAAATACCACAGTATAGTGCAGAAACTCTTAATGCCATGGCAGAAGCGAAACGCATATCAAGCGACTCCAACATTAAAGGATATACCTCGATGGAAGCACTTCAAGAAGCTTTGGAGGACTAATATGTACCAAGTTAAATTCACCGCAGCTTTTAAGAAAAAATACAAGTCGATGAAGAAAAGAAATCTAGATCTCACAAGCCTCGATAATGTGATCGACAAACTCCGTCAAGGCATTCCTCTTGAAAAAAAACATAAAGAACATGGTTTGAATGTCACATCAAACCGGATTGGTTACTCATATATCTCATCGAAAACGATATTCTAACATTAACCCTGGTAGATACAGGAACTCATTAAGATATATTCCAAAAATAAGAACTTGTTTATAAACGATTCAAAAATTTATCACCTATTCCCCATTTTTAAGCAAATTAAACATTCTCTCTTACCATCATAAGAGCAAAGCCTAAAAGATTTTGGCCTTTCCATTTATTTCTATCAAAACGATTTGGATCATTCATCGATAATCCGATTCCCCAGATTGTATCCCTAACAGCACACTCCGCCAAAATCGCATTACCTGTTTCTTTTAGAAGTCTTTTTAAGTGATCATTTTGAGAAAACTTTGCGAGCAGTCCTTCATACACAACAATCTGTCGAATGCCATTCCAAATGTTTTCATCATATCCTGATACCTGACGCCCTAATTGTTTGATTTTAGCAACATCGGTCGTATTGCGTATTTGTGAAGCTGCCTTTTCATCATGGAATCGGATTGCCTTTTGATACATCATATATTGTTCCATCGATGAAAATGAAATACCATCTACCGTAAAATTTGATAAATACCAATTACTTAGAAATCCAAATTCTTCCTCCTGATTATGAAATCCTATAAATGTCATTTTATATCACCCACTTTTTGAACAGCCAGTTCAAGATCAAGGTCATGTAAACCGGGATATGTTTTCATTAAATATTCCACCGGAATTTTTTCAATAATTTCCGAGCTGGGTATATTATAGTACCATTGGTAATAAGCATAAAATTCGCCAATCCATCTTGGCATAAATCCTTCCATTGCCTCGCCCGGTTGAAGTACATAATTTTCATTTTTTGAGAAGTATTCCCAAAGCTCTTAGGCATCCATTGTATTTACATATGCCTGAGACTGGTCTATGCTCTTTCTGGTTTTGCTGTGCATATATGCCTGTATAAAGTGTTTTGTATCTTTATCAGGTTAATTTTCGGCAATGTAGTCAAACAATTTTCCC
>JAGAWH010000189.1 GCA_017941505.1 Faecalicoccus sp.
CAAGTTCATTATAATCTTCTTCGGTAAAGCCTTCTGCCCATTGCGTAGAAGGAGCAAGCTGAAGATAGTTATCCGTTGGATTTTCTGAGACAATTCCCAGATTCTGCTCCTGGCCGCCGTATTTATCCCATTCATCATTTTTAATTGAATCTAAGAGCGTAAATACAGTTTCCGTAAGTCCCTTCATAGCGGATGTTACCGTCATATCTTTTCCGTATTTTTCTAAGATAATAGGAGCCTGGTCAACGTCGACACCGATGACCTTGCCGTTTTCTTTAAGTGCTGCTTCACAAGCTGAATCGTAGATAGAACCGCCGCAGGCAAATACGATTTGTGTTCCCGATTGATACCAGGTATCCATACGTGCAGTAATACCGGCATCTCCATAGAATTTACCACCGTATACATATTTTACAGATACGGCATCAGTCTTTCCCAACTCAACGGCTGCATCGTTGGCACCCTGTAAATAACCGTAACCAAAGCGAACGATGGATGGTACAGCCATACCGCCTAAGAATCCCAGGTTTTCATAACCGAGCTTGACAGCACAATAGCCTGCCAGATAGCCGCCGATTTCTTCTTTGTACACAGCTGTATACGCGTTATCGGTCAGCTCTATGCCGGCAACGTCCAGTGCGATAAATTTAACATCCGTATATTGCGGAGCCAGTTCTTCAATAACCGGGCCGAATACATATCCGGGAAGCACAAGAACATTAAAGCCGTCATCGATTGCTTCTTCCATAGAGGCAATACGGTCCTGGTCAGCATCGGATATCGGTTTCTTATAAGTAAAATCACATTCGTTTTCTTCACACCATTTTTTACATGCTTCATATGTTGTCTGGTTGAAGGAGCGGTCGGTAATATCACCGTAGTCGGTAATCATCGCCACACGGATTTCTCCATCTTCAATTAAATATTCTTCGTCCTGCCATAAGACGCAGGCTGAAAGGCTGAAAACCATAAGCATAGCCATGAAAGTCATATATAACTTCTTCATATCGCTCCTCCTAAAAAGACATTTTAATGATCACAAGCTTTCTTTTGGAAAAGAAAGCCCTTTCATTCCCTATTATAACTGAAAAAAAGTCGATTATACTTTATTTTCTGTATAATCGACGCATATTTTATCCAATAATCTTTACCGCCGTTCCGTATGCGACAACTTCGGCTGCTCCCTGCATAACCTGGGCAGAACCAAACCGTACTCCAATGATCGCATCGGCTCCCAAAGCCTCGGCTTCATCCACCATTCGCTTTGTGGCAATCTGTCTTGCTTCAATCAACATTTCGGTATAGCCGGTAATTTCTCCTCCGACAAGTGTTTTCATACCGGCCATAAAATCTTTACCTACATTTTTAGTTTGAACAACCGTTCCTTTTACCAATCCTAATACTTCAATTTCTTTTCCCGGATAGGATTCAATACTTATTAGCTTCATCCTGCTCGCCTCCTTTTAATTCTTTCATTCTCTGATACAGTGCTAATAAAACACCACCGATAATCACAACAGGAACTAACACAATAAATATTATTGCTGCATTTGGAATGGGATCCTGGGTATTAGCCCACAACACCAAACCAATAATACCGACCATCATAACAACCATAAATACAGCTGCCAGAATAGCTCCGGTCTTCCGGCTTTTTACATCGGATTTTTGAACATTCATAAAAGATACACCACCTTTTTCCAGCTTATTCATTTTCTCGAGATAAATATCCGGAGTGATTTCTTCAAAATCAGATGGGTCTTCTTCCAACATTCGGCACATTTCTTCCATGATTTGATAATTTCTCTGTTGATGATGCAGGGATAGAATCTGATGTTCCATACATTCTTTAAGGGTAATCTCTTTGTCCATCAGCTTTCGTATTTGAGAGCATGGGACATCTAACTGCCTAAACAACTTGATTTTTTCCAGCTGTTTAACATCCGCTAAAGAATATTCTCGATATCCATTGTTTGGATTTCGCTCCGGCTTCAATAATCCCTGATCTTCATAAAACCGGATATTTTTCTTTGTGATGCCTACCAGCTCTTCCACCTGATTGATTTTCATGGTTTCCTCCGATATTTTCTGTCTTAAAAATAAAGCTTCCATAAAGGGGAAGGTCAACTATTTTTTTCATTGTAGCGTAAAAAAAGGATCGATAATATATCGATCCTGAAATATTAGTGCTTAAAGTGACGAACTCCGGTGCAAACCATGGCGATTCCGTGTTCATTACATACATCGATGGAATCCTGGTCACGAATAGATCCACCCGGCTGAATGATTGCGGTAACGCCTGCCTTAATGGCTTCTTCTACCGTATCCGGCATCGGGAAAAATGCATCGCTGGCAAGAACAGAGCCTTTTGCCTTTTCACCGGCCTGCTCAATGGCAATCTTAGCAGCACCGACACGGTTCATCTGACCGGCACCTACGCCAACTGTCATATTGTCTCTTACAAGTACAATCGCATTGGACTTAACATGCTTAACAACCTTCCAGCCAAATAAGAGCTGCTTGATTTCTTCTTCGGTTGGCTTGCGGTTGGTTACGCAGCGAAGATCATCGGCAGTAATGGAATGGGTATCCATATCCTGTACCAATAATCCATCGTTAACGTTTGTATATTTTAATGAGTTATTTACAGATAATGAAGTATCCAACAACATTAAGCGGATATTTTTCTTACGTGTTAAGATCGCAAGAGCTTCTTCGCTGAATTCCGGAGCGATAATGATCTCTAAGAAGATCTTAGAAAGCTTTTCCGCTAAGGATGCTTCTACTTTTCCATTTAAGGCAACGATACCGCCAAAGATGGAAACAGGGTCTGCTTCATAAGCCTTATCCCATGCAGCTTCCACAGAATCACCGATGCCGACACCGCATGGATTCATATGTTTCAATCCAACAGCTGCGTATTGTCCTTCGAAGTCCTTTAAGATTTCGATAGCTGCGTTGCCATCCTGGATGTTGTTGTAAGAAAGTTCTTTACCATGTAACTGCTTAGCGTTTGCCAGAGAGTATTTTGGATTCATTCCCTTATAGAAAGCAGCTGTCTGGTGAGGGTTTTCTCCATAGCGCAGATCCTGTACTTTATCAAAAGTAATGGTCATGCTTTCAGGGTACTTTTCACCGGTCTTCTTAGTTAAGTAGTCAGCGATCATCGCATCATAGCGTGCTGTATGACGGAATACCTTCGCAGCTAACTTTTCGCGTGTTTCTAAAGTTGTTTCACCGTTTTCACGGATTTCAGCTAAAACCATGTCGTAATCCTTCGGATCACAGATAACCGGAATACTCTGATAGTTCTTAGATGCACTTCTTAACATAGAAGGTCCGCCGATATCGATATTTTCGATGATTTCTTCATGCGTTACACCCGGCTTTTGAACGGTTTCCTTAAATGGATATAAGTTTACGCAAACTAAATCGATATAATCAATGCCTAATTCCTGAATCTGTTTTACATGATCCGGATTGCTTCGAACACATAATAAAGCTCCATGAACTTTCGGATGTAATGTCTTTACACGACCATCCATAATTTCCGGAAATCCGGTAACATCGCTGATACCGATCGGTTTGATTCCTGCTGCTTCCAGTGCCTTTTTTGTTCCGCCTGTTGAAATGATTTCATATCCGCAGTCAACAAGTCCCTGTACGAATTCAACCAATCCTGTCTTATCAGACACGCTTACTAATGCTCTTTTCATAGAATATGTACCCGTCCTTTCTCAATCTTAATTTTGCCGTCGCAATAATATCCTACAACCTTAGGCAGAATTCTGTGTTCAATCTCTAAAACACGCTTTTGAATGTCTTCTGCCGTGTCCAAATCGGCAATAGATACTGCCTCTTGATAAATAATCGGTCCTCCATCCACTTCTTCACTTACGAAATGAATAGTAGCTCCACTCACCTTAGCTCCTCTTGCCAGAACCGCTTCATGTACATGCATGCCATACATCCCCGGTCCGCAGAAAGAAGGAATCAATGATGGATGAATATTGATGATTTTATTTGGATACGCCTCAATCAGCTCTTTGCTTAAGATCGCAAGATATCCTGCTAATACCACAAAATCAATGTTTTCATCCTGCAGTTTTTTCAACAATTCTTTTTGATCACGAATATAGGCTGTTGGGATGCCTGCCTGTTTGGCACGTTCAAGGCCATAAGCTGCTTTGCGGTTGGATACCACAAGAGCGATTTCACCATGGATATCGCCTGCTTTCCAGGCATCGATGATCGACTGAAGATCCGTTCCTGATCCCGAGACCAAAACGGCCATTCTTAACATATTTTTACTCCCTTTTCGCCTTCGACAATCATACCGATCTCATAACACTTTTCACCCGCGTTGCGAATGGCTGCCATAGCCGGTTTTGCATCCTTTGGATCTACGGCAATAACCATACCGATTCCCATATTGAAGGTGTTATACATCATCTGTTCTGCGACAACACCTTTTCTTGCGATTAAGGTGAAAATCGGAGGTACCTTATAGGAATTCTTTTTAATGATTGCCTTTACTCCATCCGGTAACATTCTAGGAACATTTTCATAGAATCCACCACCGGTAATATGTGAGCAGCCCTTAACTTTAATGCCGGCATCTTTAAGGCTTTTTAATGCCTTCACATAGATGCGTGTAGGTGCCAACAAAGCTTCTCCCAAGGTCATATCTAATTCATCGTAATAGGTCTCTAAAGATTCTTTGGTCATTTCAAAGATAGAGCGCACCAGACTGAATCCATTGGAGTGCACGCCGCTGGAGGCAATTCCGATTAAAACATCGCCTTTTTTGATGGTAGATCCATCAATAATATCCTTTTTGTCTACAACACCAACCGCAAATCCGGCAAGGTCGTATTCATCTTCTTCCATCAAGCCCGGATGTTCTGCGGTTTCTCCGCCGATCAAAGCACATCCGCTCTGCTTGCAGCCTTCGGCAACTCCGGATACGAT
The DNA here is from genome assembly GCA_017941505.1 of Faecalicoccus sp. The sequence continues at coordinate 4,972 of JAGAWH010000189.1, forward strand.
GGTCGCAATTTTTTCCGGATAGTTTTTACCACAGGCAATGTAATCTAAGAAGAACAACGGCTCACCACCGGCACAGGCGATGTCATTTACACACATCGCAACCGCATCGATTCCGATGGTATCATGCTTATCCATCACAAATGCCAATTTTACTTTCGTTCCGCATCCATCGGTTCCCGATAACAGAACCGGTTCATCCATCTGTTTAATATTGCTTAAATCAAAGGCACCGGCAAAGCCGCCAAGTCCACCGAGAACTTCCGGACGAAGCGTTTCCTTTACATGTTCTTTCATTAATTCCACCGATTTATAACCGGCTTCAATATCTACTCCTGCGCTTTTGTAATCCATAGGTCTCCTTACTTATGGGTGAAATACTTCACACCGTTTTCAAAAATATTCTGGTCTTTATTACCGGAGATGTTCTGGAATAAACCTGTTTCCCATCTCTCGCTGTGACCCATCTTTCCGAAGATCTTTCCATCTTCAGAGAAGATACCTTCAATTGCCATATAAGAACCATTGATGTTGTCAAGACCGTTCATCGTTGGCTCGCCGTTTTCATTTACGTATTGTGTTGCGATTTGTCCGTTGGCAGCCAGCTTGTCTAATACTTCCTTAGAAGCCACGAATTTACCTTCACCATGGCTCATTGCGATCGAATACATTTCACCCGGCTTCATAGAGGCAAACCAAGGAGATGCATTAGAAGTAACACGGGTACGGGCAATATGGCTTACGTGACGGTTAATATTGTTACGGAATAAGGTTGGGTTGTTCTCATCC
>JAGAWH010000190.1 GCA_017941505.1 Faecalicoccus sp.
GTTATCAATGCAGGTATGCATCGGAATAAAACACCCTAACATCTGCGAGTTTGCGGCATTAACAATCGCATCGACTTGAAGTCTTGTGATATCCCCCTGCCAAATAGATATTCCCTTTTCAATCTCCGGTATATCGGATACAGATACAATTCCGTTTTCAATAACTCTTGTCTGCAAATAGGCATCCTGAACTTTCAGCACTTCTTCGTTTATAGGACCCGGCATTCTTACATTCATCAAAGAACGTAACACTTTTTTCTGGGTTTCAGTATCATCAGGCACCTGTAAATCTTTATAATCATCTGAATCTTCTTTAAATGCTTCAACCAAATAATTCAATCGTTCTTTCTGCGTTTCCAACATATTCTTACCTTCTTTCTATGGCGTGCATAGGGCATACAGACATGCAGTTTCCGCAATGCAGGCAATGATTCTGTTCAATCACATAAGGGATTGAATCTGAAAGAATACAGTTTTGCGGGCATATTTCAACACACTGTCCACATCCAATACATGCATCACTGATAAAATATCCACTGTCTACAGAAGATACATCACCAAAGGTAAAAGATGCTCTTTCAATCGGTCTTTTCGATAAATCAAACCATTCCCCGCTTCCTTCATAAATTTGAAAAACGGTTAAAGCTACTCTGGATGCCTTAGTTGGATAAATCTTCTCCATATAAGGATTCTTTTGAAATAAATCCGACAGCTTATCCTTTCCGATTTCACGAACCTTACCGCGAATCGATACGGCAATGCTGGAAAGAGTATCCTCACCCTTCATAGCCGTAAACGCAAGATATTTTCTTTTTATTAAACGGTCATAGAAATTCTTTCCCTTAGCGGTTAAGAAATATAAAGAATGATCATCATAGTCCATCATGTCGATGGCAGCTGTAACCGGTAATCCTTCATCATCAACGGTCGCAACAATCGTGCGATGAATTTCTTCCACTACATAGCGTAAATAATCTTTGGTTTCCATATTCTCACCTACCTAATAATTCATTCAATTCCATTTGAATATCGGATAATGTATACTTTTCCATTTCTATTTCCATTGCCTTTTGAATAGACATCAATTTATCATCGAGTAAATTATGAATATTACTTCCCACCGGACACGCTGGATTCGGTGATTCATGAAAACGGAATAGATTTCCCTCTTCCAACGGCTCAATAGCTCGATACACATCCAAAAAAGAAATCGTTGAAGGATCTCTTGTCAAAGAGATTCCTCCTGTTCCTCTTGCGACCATGATTAATCCGGCATTTTTTAATTGAGACAGTATCTTTCTTACGATTACGGGATTGGTTTGAATACTTGATGCCAGAAAATCACTGGTAATCTTTTGATCCTTAAAATAATCCACACAGGTAAAAATATGTAACGCAATTGTAAATCGACTTGATATCTGCATAAATGTCCTCCGTGTTGTAACTATAGTTGTTACAACAAAATAATATATTCCTTTTGTTGTAATGTCAATGGTTACATCTTATGAAATAAAAAAACCTTTCGAAATGATCCGAAAAGCTCTGTATGATTTTAATTATTTAGATTGAAACGGTGTTGTGCTCAAAAAGAAACCGGCAATTTCCTCCGGTGTATAATTCTCATGTTTCATCCACCTTTTACTTAATAATATTCCCAAATCCTTTTGTTCTTATATATATGATACTCGATGTTTATCGAATTAGATGATCTTATTTATATTCAATATTATTTCAATTGATGTTGTTACAAAATATTTTTAATATATAACTGTAAAAAGATTTTTAACTTAAAGAAAACAGGAGGACAACATGAAAAAGATTATTGATATGCGAGTTCCGTCTGATGAAACAGCTGCCATTGCGGCTGAAATGAGACGCTCTGAAGATTTATGTTTTAAGATCAATACAACCCATCCTCAATCCGAAGAGTATAGAAATTTAGTAAAAGAATTATTTTCCGGTGGTTTTGGTGAAAACAGCCGTATTCGACCTCATGTCAATATTTTAATGGGTGACCGTATCCACATCGGAAAAAATGTTGTGATTGGATATAATCTTACCTGCATGTCTGTTGGCGGCATCAATATTGAAGATAATGTACAGATTGCCGCTAATGTACAGCTGATTACCAACAATCACGATATGGAAGATAGAGCCATTTTGATTGCCGAGCCAATCACCCTCAAAAAAGGTGCATGGATCGGTGCCGGTGTAACCATCCTTCCGGGTGTTACCGTAGGAGAAAACGCCGTAATCGCAGCAGGAGCTGTCGTATCAAAAGATGTAGAAGATAATACCGTAGTTGGCGGCGTTCCGGCAAAAGTTATCAAAAAGCTGAAATAAAAAGAATCTGTATAGGTCATCCCTATACAGATTTTTTAATGCATAAAAGATGTGCAAATCCAGGATAAAAGAGCAGCTAATACCGGATATAGAACAATTGTAAGAACAATTTTCTTGATCCATGTTCCTTGATGAATGTAAGGCATCAGATCTTCTGTGCCTGGGATAATCCAGGCTTTTGTATGCCCCACCCAATACCAGTCAATAAAGATGCGGTCAAATATACCACACACCATATACATAACTACAAGCTGTATAAAGCTTTCCTTAAAAGCGGTAACACCATTTACTTTGAAAACCATATACGGTGCTAATAGAATTAGGGCAGCCATCAATACCGCTCCTGATAAGCTTCTATTCTTTTTAATCTGCTCTTTTGTGATTAAGCCAAGTTCTACTACACGATCCTGTACCGGTTTTTCATAAAAATGAACACCACCAATCGGTCCGTTTTGAATACTGATGACACAGATTAAAAGTAGAACAAAGCACAATACAATTCCTTCAATCAATACAACAGCCATAAGCTACTCCTGTTCTAATTCCATAAATTCATCAATTGCCTTTAGTACCGGCCCGGCATATTCTTTACCGCCAAAGAGCCATTGTTCATGCTGCATAGTAAACTCACGAATGTCCGGATCATGAAAATATTTCTTATATCGTTTTAAATATTTTTCACCCATTTTATTGGCATAAATAAAATGTACTTTCGTACCATCTACCTGAATATCATCATCCAGCCATGTTAATAAGTCGGTATAATATTCATTTTTAATCGATTCGGGATTAAATTTGGCAAAACATGCCATAAACTTATCCGCTGTATCATCATCCATTTCAAAGAAATTTTTTAACTTTTCCTTTGTGTTTGCCTTTCTTTTTTCGTTTTTTGTAAATCCGGTTAATAACGGAACAACCAATTTGGATTGCAGCCATGCGCTGACTTTTCCGCTTTGATCCAAATCCGGGCTTCCAAAGATGCCGTGATCAATATGGATATTCTGTCTTTGAATCAACTGGCCTACAAAGGTTGATCCTAACGATGATCCAATTGCTCCATCGATTTTGCCGTTAAAATGATCCAGAATATATTGTTCGATTTTTTCTGTGACTGTGATAATATCCGGAAAAATCATATCACTTCCATCAAAGCCGTCATAATTGACACAGATCAAATGATATTTCTTACTTAATTCATCCAATACAGAGCCAAAATTGGTTTGATAATCACAAGCTGTTCCCGGCAGCAGCATTAATGTCTTACCATCTTTTTTACCCATTTCATCAAACTGCATATTTCATAATCCTCTATACTCTTTCTGTCATGTAAGGTGATTCATTATATCCTTTTTGTTAGTTTTAACTAACTAAAATATACCACTCCTATTGGTTTATCTCAAGAAAGACAAAAAAGCTCCTGTGTTCAGACAGGAGCTTATATGATCCAACTTTCAGGATTGGTGATAGATGCGTACGTTTCAAAAGATACCAACGCATCCTCCAACAGCTTTTCAAGATCAATATCATCTTCAAAACAATAAATCACAACAAGTACTCTTTTGGTTTGGTTTGTGACCATGGCTCTGGTGGAATCCGACATAGAAGATCCAAAAATCCCCTTATCATCGGCAAGCACCAACATATTTTCCATATCGAGAAAGCTTTTTCCGATACCGGTATATCCTTCGCCTTTTTCCGCCTTGCGAAATACAATGGATCCTTCAATTTGATCAAGATCATAAGAACCGACAGACAAACCGCTTTTTACCGATACCAGATTGTTGACATCCACTACTGAATTGATATGGTAGAGCTCATCATCCCTGCGCACTCTTCTTAATAACGCTTCCGAGGATACCCGATATCTTCCCGGATTGCGACCAAAGGCTTTATAGGCAGCTCGACTTGATCTAACACCCGGAATATCATTCCATTCTTTACCTTCGATCTGCGCCTTGACATACGGAAGCACACACTCGTGCATATAATCCCAAAAGGACTCTTTTGAATCCTCAACATCCGCATCAAAAGTTAAAAGTCCCAAGCGGATTTGAGGATACACATTATATAAATTTGAATCGATTGTGATTTCACACTGCATAATCATTCCCCTTTTCACACACAGTATCATAACAAAAAAAATGGGTTTGTATACACAAAACCCAATTTATTGAATTCGATATGTCGCAATATAATCGGTATCTTTCGGGGTAATGATTCCCGGATCTGATATAACGAACTCGGATTTCATTCCCTTTTCTTCCAATCCCATCGCAAAATGACTCATTGCGATTCCGACATCCACCTTCTGTAAATCAAAACCGGTATTATCGATATATCCCTTATCTCTTTTTTCATAGAAATGGATATCATTTCCACACTTTACAATACGCCATGGCTGTTTATTGACAGCAGATGGTGCCCAACGAACAAGTTCAAATAATTCAGCCATTACCTTATTGTTCCTGTCAAAAGGTGTTTCAAAATCATTTTCAAAGAACAGCTTTTCCGGTTCAAGCCGTTTATCTGCCTTGATCCCTTTGCGCATAGCCATTTCACGAAAAGACATTTTATTCGATGGATATCCTAAAGGGCTCATGGCCGGCATAATTTCCCCTTCTGCCAATTCTGCAGCTGCTTCAAAAGCCGGTCGGTCCATTGTTCCTGCAATCCAGGTCGTACCGATATTTAAAGACTGGGCATACAGAACAACCTTTTCAAAAGAATATCCAAATGCCTCAGCCACATATTCGCCCATTTGAATCTTTCCTACAATAAATGTATCCGTACCGACAATAACCGGTGTTGATAAATGATCCCGCTTTGCGCTGACTAGCTTAAAAGTAACAGGAATATTGTATGGATTGGATACATTACCTGCATATTCCATGATTTTATCCGCATCTTCTTTTGTTAAGTCATTGCCATCAAAGGTTCTGACACTTCTTCGCTGTTTCACTAAATCCATTAAACTCATAAAGACCTCCTATATGATAATGAAAAATTTAATTCAACTCTAAATATTTATAATTATCTATATTATGATGGAATCATTCCTTATTTTCAAAAGTGATGCCCTGCAAGATCGTTTTTAAATTTGTTTTGGTGGGTTCTAAACTATATGGCCATTCAATCAATATCACATTATTTTCTTTACAGAGTTCGCGCTTCTTATCATCGAGTATCTGTCTTTGAATCAAGGCTTCTTCCCCTCCGAAAAAGTCAATAGATTGATAATGTTGGATACCCTGGTACTCAATTGCGGTATGTAGTGAAGGAATATAGATATCCAAGCTTTGTGGGGATAACCATTCCGGACGGTATTGATACAAGGTATCGGGATACGCCTTATGTACAATCCGAAACAAAGACAATTCATTTTTCCATTTGGGCTTGATAATCCCATCGGATGTTAACTGGGTTCGAATCTGCGTTCTTTTCAAACGCCAGTCACATTTCATTCCATCTTTTTTCTCATAAAGAAATAAATCCTCATACCACCATTGAAAGAGCGGCATAATCTCTTTTGTCAAACATAGAAACAGTTCCAATTCCGATTTGAAATAACCGGAGTCAATCATATGTTCAATATTCCGTCTAACATATACCGTCTTTGACGGATTATGGTGAAAAGGCAACCCACCTTGGAATCTTGCGATGTAGTCAGGAAGATAAGGAGAGCGAAGCACAACTCCATCCTGCCATAAATGACTTTGGTACCAGGGTAAAGAATAATCATATAAGGAATATCCTCCAAATACCTCTTGGGAGGCATTTGTATACAAAAGATGATACATCAACAAGATATCATCCATATTTTCCTTATCAAATACCGCTAAATAGTGAATCTTTGTCTCATCCGGAAACAGATTCTTGATTGGATGTACAGACTCTGCCTTTTTACATACTTCCATAATCACAAAAAATTGGGAAACATAACTTTCCGGAAACAAAAAATATGCCTTATGATCGGTATCTAAATCTTTGAACTGATCCATAAAAGCTTCCACATAATCATTTTTAGGAAAGGGAGCCTGTGATTCAATAATCTTTCTTGTCGCATACCGATATGCCAAATCGGACCATGATAATTGAATCAAAAACTTCTCATATTGATGATCAATATATTCATCTTTCAGCTCATCAAAGCCTTCTTGATAGGAGCTGTGTTCTTCCAGCAGGGCATCTAAAGATGTAAATGTGCTCATTTCTCTGAACTGCGGATATTTTTCCCATAGTAAATCAAGACGCTCAAAGGACTCTGATAATTCATTTCTTTTATGAATCGGATACATGGATATCTCCTTCTATTACCGGAACCAATTGACTTTCGAAAAAATCGTCTGTAACGGGTTGGTCATAATTCCAATAAATGAGTTTAACCCCGTTTTTGCGGCAAAGATAATTCTTTTTGCGATCTCTTATAATATTGCTCTGAAGGCCTTGGTCCCCACCGAAAAATTCAACCGCTTCGGTGTGCTGTTTGCCCTGGTATTCAATGCCGACATTCTTTTCAGGAATAAAGATATCTAACCTCTGGCCATGAAGCCATGCAGGCTGGTATTGAAACTTTGCGTTAGGATATTTCTTTTTGACTATCGCATAGGCCTTCTGTTCGGATATCCATCTTGCGTGTGTCTGTCCGTCCTTGATTAACTTCTCATAGATTTCATCCCGTTTTTGATTGACGAATTCGTGATGCGATTTTAGTAAATCTCTGAGTTTCACATCTTCCATGGAACGAAGAGAGCGATACTGTGGTATGAGATAATTGATTTTCCACATCAGATATTCGATTTGATAAATGCGATTGAACCGCAAGAGAAAAGATGCTGCCGCATCTCCTTTTATTTTCAAAAAATCATATCCCGCAAAGAAATTCTTTACCGGAAACAACAGTAAATCGATATCACGATATTCCTTTGCAGGAAAAGCAGCATAACAGATATTGTCTTCGATTTCTAAAGAGGTAGCTGAACGCATTGCGATCGCATGATTGATATCTTCCCGCTTACCTTCCGGATACAAGTACACTATATTCACAAAAGTGTCATCTACATTGTCTAATTTGATATATGGACCATACGCTTTAACATCTTCATAGAGTTTGTCGATTTGTTCTTGAAATTCTTTAACGAGCTCCTTTTTTCTTTTTTGGCAGATTTGATCTTTCTGTCGATGTGTGTATTCACCATCGTTTTCCATCAATTCCATCTCTTTTCGAAATAGATCATTATCAATCTCTAATCCGATAAAATCCGGTAACCGCCTTATATATTCATCAAAATTCTTTAGTTTTAAAAATGCCTGCTTCATGGCATGTTCATAACACCATTTTATGATTTTTTCAATTCATAAGCCTGTCTACCAAATCAATGGAATCACTTTATACTTTACTTTCTGTTTATATTCCTTATATCCCTCTAAGCCTTTTTCTAAGACCTCTTCTTCATTTTCAATCCGCTTTGCGATAATCGGGATATATGTCAATAAAATTAAAAAAGATATCGGTGAATTAAGAACAAGACCCATGGACAAAAAGAGAATCAACGTGGCCGAATACATCGGATGACGGATAATTCCATATAATCCTGTATCGACAACTTTCTGGTTTTCCTGCACCTCTACGGTTCTAGACAAATATGTATTTTCCCGCAGTACTTCACCAAACATGGCATACGATGCCAGAAACAATACAATCCCAAGATAGACAACCCACTTTGGAAAATGCATCCAGTTAAATCTATAATTGAGCCCGGCCGTGATGAAAGCCGCAAGAAACATAATGCCGCTTAAGGCAATGACCGTTTTTTGATCATTCTGTTCTTCTTTTGCGTTTAAGCGCTTCTTGAGTAACTCCGGATTATAGATCATCATGATGATACCGGCTATAAACATCGGAATAAATAAGATAGCCATCAAGATCCATCCGTTTGGATAATGGATCGTTCCGGCAGGTACAAGCAATAATAATCCCATCAGAATAATTCCGGATATAAATTTTATAATCGCCTGTAAAAATAGTTCCTTAGTCACAATAAATACCTCTTACCTCCACTATAACAAATTCGAGCATAAAAAAACTTGTTGATTTCAACAAGTTCATTATTGATTCTCTTTTTCAAAGTATTTCATACACCACGGAAAAATAAATGCGATATAGAACATCTGTACAAAGCTTGTAATGACAGTACCGGCAGGACCTGCGATCCATCCTTTAATGGCCGTCATAAGAATTAAGCTGACAACATAATATCCCAATAAGCCAAATGTAGTGCGGGTTACTCTTGTCAACATGGAAACATCGGTAGAGAAACAAACATATTTCCTTTCTAAGATCCATCCAACTAAGAAGGCTGCACACCAGCCTACCGCTTTAAAGGTGTCATTAGCCATCTTCATGCCATCCACCAATAGATTTCCATTGGCATCGTAATCCATCGGATAGGATTTTGTAGCTGCATAAATCGCAACCGCAACTGCCAGCCCGACACCGATGCCAACCACCCACATTTCCTTTTCCGGATGAGTGATGATCCAGTTCATCAATTTGATCGTAAGCCACATCACAAGCACTCCCACAATACCGCCTACAAGAATATCCTGCGGAGTATGTACGCCCAGATAAATCCGGCTGAATGCGATTAAAACCACAACAAGTCCAAAGACAATACGAAGTCCTTTCGGAAGATCTTTTCTTAAGGCACTGCCGCCAAACACAGATGCCCCGTTCATCGTATGGCCGCTGGGAAAAGAATAACCGGTTGCGGTTGTCATAGAATTACCGTATGGGATAATGCGTGGATCACGAATCCAAGGCCGACATGCGCAAACCGTGACCTTTAAAAATCCGTTGGCGATTCTGTTTCCACTCCATCCCATCAATATATAGGTTCCAAATTCCTGACTGATGGCCCAATATAGTACTGCCATGAGCACAAGCACCGTATTGATTTCGCCAAAAAATGTCATCTTATTTAAAAAATCAGCTAAGATGGCACCGGCTCCGTTCCTAAATTCCTGCAGAAATAACAGTATATCAATATCCATATTTCTATCTCCTAAAGCTAAATAATATGATAGTGCTGCAGTGCTTTGATAATCCCATCCTCATCTACTGAAGCTGTAATATAATCAGCCTCAGCTTTTAATGAATCGGATGCGTTTCCCATCCCTACACCAATATGTGCAAAGTTTATCATATCTATATCATTATCCGCATCTCCAAATGCCATAATTTCATTCCTTTGAATTTCAAAATATTCTAACATCTGTTCAATACCGTTGACTTTCCCGGACTCTGCAGGAACAATATCGGATGCGTACGCATTCCATCTGGACTCTTTACATCCGGGCAGCAGATTCACCAGTTTCTCAATCTCTTTAGAATTTGAAAAGACTGTAGCTCCAAATAAATGCTCATTTTGATAAGTTTGGATATCCGGAACCGGTGTATGAATCGATTTTTGTGTTTGAATTACTATATCATCTACATAATTGATATACAGTTCTCGATTATTAATCAATACAATAGGAATTTCTTTTTTATTGAAAGCTTCCACCAATTTTGATGTGTCTTCTTTCGATAAAGGATTTTCATAAATCACTTGAAAATCTTTGTCATAACAGATCTGACCGGTTAAGGTAACATAGCCATCAAAGGGATAATCATGTAAAGGTAAATCATTAAATTCACTGATATGCCTTCCGGTTGCGATAAATAGTAAAATGCCCTTCTTCTGAAGTTCTTTAAAAACATTCAGTACACCATCCGGAATATCGGAAAGCGTATGCGATACCAGGGTACCATCAATATCAAAAAATATTGCCTTAATCATCGTCTTCCTCCCTCCTTCAGGTAATTAGTCCCTTAACAATTCAAAAACCGGATCAAAGTCCGGTATGATTTAGAAATTATATTTATCAATATCTACACTTGTGCAATATTGCTGCTTCAGTGCCTGCAGCTTTGCGAACGTTTCGGTTTGACAATGTGCCTGCTGAAGTTCAGGGGTTTGCCATGTCTCTACTAAAAGTAAATCATCTTCTGCTTCAGCCGCAAAATAGTAATCATATCGAATATTTCCTTCTTCGTTATTGGAATTGGCTCTGACACCTAAATCACATAAAGCCTGATAAAAGGCATCTCTTTGCCCCGGTTTACAATGATATGTAACATTCCATGTAAGCATTTTGTTCCCTCCTAATAGTATGCATTCCATCCATTATTTCTAATCGTATTATGACAAAGTTTCTATATAATTCCAAATATAATGAATTATAAAGCTTTTTCCATACGGATACAGTCAAAGGTATCCCCATGGATAATAGTTGGATCAGTGATCACATATCCCAACTTCTTATAGAAATCTACTGCTACATCCCGACTTTCAATCACAGCTTTGCGATATCCAAGCTCAGAAAGCCAGGCTTCCATTTCATTGATAACTCTCTGCCCTAATCGTTTGCCGCGATATTCAGGTAAAACAACAACTCTTCCGATCATCGCTGACTCATCATCTAAAGGATAAAACCGACAGGTTGCGACCGGAAAATTATCATCCAATAAGACGATATATTTTGTATCCGGTGTATCGTGTTCATCAAATTCACGCTCAAGAGTGATTCCATGTTGTCTTGCCATACCCTGAATGCGAACATAATATGCCCCAGCCTGCTGCCATGTCTTACTTGCTCGAATAACCTGTATATTCATATCGATTCTTCCTTCACATTCATTCTTTCTCTTCCAAAGTCTTTTTTATTACAGATACAAATTCTTCTGGAGAAGCATTTTGCGGATTGTGTCCGCAATCATCCATCAAAATAAAGTCTTTTCGAGGCGCTGATATATCATCCATATACTTTTCAATCAATTCTACCGGACATGTCCAATCCTTTGAACCGGAAATAAAAGTGACCGGAACTTGATATTCCATGTTGGTTTCATAAGCATCAAAAGACATCATATAGTCAAATAAAGGTTTATTTAAATCAAAATATTGTTCTAATGAAAACATTTGTTTCAAAAACCATTTTAAATCATCCATCCCAAAATAAGGAGAGGATATGCCCTGCCATAAAGTGTTTGCCTGTTTACCGGTGTCGTGATACTTAGAGACTGTATTTCGTAATGCCAGCGTATTTTTCAAGGATGGATCCTTTTCAAACAATGCATAAGCCTGTTCCATTTCATCGGTATCATCACCTGCAGCTTTTGCCTGATTCAACCCATCTTGATAACTTAATCTCTCTCCATCCTTTATAGAAACAACCTGGCTGATGGCAATAAAATGGGAAACTTTATCCGGATGCGCAAGCACATATTGGCTGCCTAAAATAGAACCGTAAGAATGTCCCATGATGATGACCTTATCCTGTCCAAACCGTCTACAGATATAATCCACCAGCTCATCTAAATCTTCTAACGCCTGATCGAAATTAACAGTATGATTCTCCGGATCTAAGGATTGGTTTTGATAATAGGTTCTTCCGGCACCTCTTTGATCCCATCCAACAATTGTATAGTCATCCATCAATTCATCCGCAAAGGGATACATAACCATGGTGTCCGGACCACCCGGTCCCCCATGTAAATAAATAATCACCGGATTGGAGACATCTTTTCCTGTCATAAGAATGTATTGTTTCTGACCGCCGATATCGATATAAGCCTGTTGGTCAACTCCATTAAAAAAGTTTGACTGATGTTTAATAAACTCGAAATTACGGGCACCGATGGAAATAATAATGATCGAGAAAAATAGAATCATAAATACAGCTGCTACCCATCTTAAGATCTGTCTCGTAATGGAAGTATTGTTTGGAGATGGTTCTGTTTCTTTTTTATGCTGCAAATGGATTCCGATATGTCCGAACCCCAAAATAATGGTTGCGATAATTAACCATATATTTATTCCATAAATACCGAGAAGAAAGAATGCCAACACAGGAAGCGTTGCTCCGGCTACAGGAAAACCGCAGAAGCTGCTGTATTGGTCCTGCATGGTTTTTTCACTTTTAAAGTATCGAATCCAATATAGTTCATACAAAATCATCAAACAAAATGAAAGTACCAGCCATAAACACCATAAAGTCCAGGGACGAAGATTAAAATCGGAAAACACCAATACAATGGCACTGACCAGAACTTCACCGGCTCTCTCAAATGCCAAAAGTATCTTATTTTCATTTTTCACATATAACTCATAATCCTTTGGTTTATTGTTAGCCCATTTTATATTGGGAATCATCAACATCATCAAATATATGAGTCCGACATAAGAAAATCCAAAACGCATGTTCATCCTCCCCTATTAACATAAAAGACTCCGTCAAAGAAGTCTTTAAATCACATAATAATGCCGTTTCAACCATTGCGAAAGGCCATCAAGTCCCGGATAGGATGTCCGCTCATTGATGTTCATCTGATCGAGCATATCGCGAATACGCCAGACAAGATCTTTTTCAATCACATATTTGACGGTCTTTTCGGTATGATCATTCAACCATCTTTCAATGGAATAGGAGCCATCCGATGGTTCAATACCTTCCGGAATAATCGCAAAGTTGGCATATTGGTTGACAATTCTTTCATCGATTGAAGGCGGCTCCAGTAACACCATAGCCTGGTCTTTCATGCTTTGATCATAACCAGCTAATGACCTCGTGCATTTTTGAAGCATTTCTACCGTAAATAAATATGCTCTTTCATCCTCCAGCACCTTTTTATAATCTGCCGGAAGCTTGCTGTTGATCTCATCGATATCGATCTTCCAGAGAACAACCCGTCTTTTACCCAGCTTTTCCGGATCATTGCTCGTGGCAAAGTGTAAACCAATCAAAGGAGAATATGTCCAGTCCAACATTCTTGTCGGTAAGCCATGATGCTGACCGATGATCAATTGACGCCATACCGAATGCATAAGCTGCGGATCTTCAAAAGATGCGTATTTGGTAAAGCTTCTTAAAATGGTAAGCTCTAATTCACTTTTCTTATAATGGCAGTTTCGATACAAACTTGTGGATAACTCCCATTTTTCATTATTTAATCCTTTATAGAGGCAGTTGGACCTATATCTTCCGACACTTTCATCCAGTTCCTGATCAAAGATAATCGGACCCAGCTCCTCCAGTTTTGTGATATGTTTCACTGTAATCATCGTGTTTCCCCTTTTCCGGTTTATCATCTTTATCGTACGAGATACCCTTCTCAATTTCAATATTTTCTCTGCCTTCAGACAAATTAAAAAGCACCTTTTTGATATAAAAAGATGCTTAGAAGATAAATTACTCGGCAAGGCCTAATTCGACATAGAGACGATAGTTTTCATCATATAAACCGACTACGGCATCCATTCCTAAATTCGGGGCAAATGCCTTCTGAACGACAACAGCCCATGATCCATACTTTTCATACAGCTGATCCGGGGTTGGTCCCTCTTCATGTCCATATGTTTCCAAATTACTCTTTTTCATCGCTTCCAGAGCTTCCGGGTCATCCGCATTAGCTTCCCAGCGAAGTCGATTTCGCTCGGCAGATACAGCCCGGGCAATCTCTTCTGTAGATGCTCCTTCATCACGCATTTCATAGATCATATCGGTCATGGAAGCCATAGATTCATGATACTCCCGCCTTGTCTGCTGGGCTTCGGCTACAAATTCTTCGTCGCTCCAGTCATACTTTGCATACTCGCCCAACCTTTGGGAATTAGGGTCAGGAGCAAACCCATATACGGCATCCGGATCTACTACAATATCTTTCATTGCCTCCGGATTTTCTGTTGGGTCATGTTTATAGTGGAAAGTTTCTTTCTCTGTCTGTTCAACAGGTGTTTCATTTCCTGAATTATTGTCTGTTTTACTACAGCCGCAAAGTGAAATCACACAGCTTACAATTAACAGATATTTTAAAATTCGCATATTTTATACTCCTTATTTGACTGCCTTTCAGGCAGACGTAATGTTAGTATAATTGTTTTTTATTCAGATACAATCAAATGGTTTGCGACAATTTACCTCTTTTCTATCTGTTTATATTGGATTTGAAATAGGACATTTTTTTTAGTATCCTTTTTATGATGTTAGGAAGGTGAAAATATGGATTTACTTAACAGACTCGAGAACATTGAAGACAAGTTCTTTGATATAAATGCTGCCGATCAAATCGTAACGATTTATCTTCAATACGATAAGGTATCGGATCTCTTAAATCCCAACTTTAAATCCAAACAGCCTATGGTCAACGGTGATTTATTGGAGATGAGTGACATACTCCCACCACCTGCACAATGTTAAGAGGTGGGGGCTTCTCGGCCAAGGATACTACCGTATCCAGATATCCCGAGCTTATAGGATCCCCTGTGCCCCAGGGTACCGTAGTTTTTTATTCCTTTACTGAATCGATATCCTTATCGCTTCCTGTTTCAGATTGATGGCGGCATTATGGTCCCTGTCATGCCAAACGCCGCATACAGGACAGATCCATCCACGGATGCCAAGATCCCTGAGGGAAGGATTGGGCGTACCGCACGCATGGCACATCTGGCTGGACGGGAAGTATCTGCCCACCTTGATGACATGCTTTCCTTCCTCTTGGGCCTTATATGTGAGCATGCCGGTGAACAGCCCCCATCCGTTCTCGGCTGTGCTCTTTCCATGGGTCCCCGCCATTTCCTTCATATCCAGGTCCTCGATACCGATATAGTCATACGCATTGACCAGCTCCCTGGACCGCTTGTGAAGAAAGTCCTGTCTCTGGTGACGGACCTTCTCGTGGAGACTCGCAATCTGCTTCTTCAGCTTATAGTATCGGTTTGACTGTATCTCTTTTCCCATGGCCCTTTTCTTCGAGAGCTTTCTCTGCTTCTTTTTCAGCCTGAACTGCGCCTTCTTCAGATATTTCGGCATCTGTGCGCTGTTCCCGTCGCTGTCGACATACAGACCGTCTGCGGCATAGTCCAGTCCGATGGATTTCTCTACATCCGTATGTTCGGCTACTTGGCTTTCATATTCGTACAGTACGGATGCATAATACTTTCCTGTCGCCTCTTCGGTAACGGTCACGGATTTCATCCTCCAGTTTTCCGGTGCGTGTCTGTGCACCCTGGCTCTTATCTTGCCCAGCTTCGGAAGACGGATGGACTTGTCTGTGAGCTCGATATTGCCGTTCACGACATTGGTCGTATAGCTCTTCCTTGCCAAATGCTTTGCCTTGAATTTGGGATGCTCTTTCTCCCCTTTATGGAAATCCGCAAAGGCTCTGTTCAGCTGGAGCTGTGTATTGCACAGCGCAAGGGAATCCACCTCCCTCAGCCATTCGAATTCTTTCTTGTAATAGGCGGGATATTGTGCTGGTTTTCCTTCATTCCTGTCGGAAAGCATCCTGTTCCAGACAAAACGGGTACACCCGAACGTCTTACGGAGCAGGATCTCCTGGTCCCTGTTTGGATAGATCCTGTATCGGAATGCCTTGTGGTTCATTTTTTTCTCCCTGTTTTTCTATATATTTCCGGATGATCTCCACCGATGCTGTGCCTGTGCTGACAAGGCAGAAGCTCTGGCTCCAGAAATATTCCTTCCACAGTTTTTTTCTTATTTCCGGGAATTGTTTCTTGATGAGTCTTGAAGAGGCGCTCTTATAGGCGTTGATAAATTTGGAAAGTTCTGAATTGGGATGCGCCTTGAAGAGGATATGGACATGATCTTGATCATGATTCCATTCCAGAAGGGTGATGTGATAGGACGGAGCAATCTTGACGAAGATATTTTCTGCATACTCCGAGATCGGATCGTCAAATACTTTTCTTCTGTATTTTACGACGAGGATGAGATGGTAAAACAATGCGAATACTGAATGATTATTGTTATCAAGTTTTACTGTTATTTCCCTGTTATCTCGCATTATAATAGACCATCCGACTGATTGCATTATAGCACATTACATGATGCAAATCAATTCATCCCCAGCTTGCAGAAGATTGGGGACTTCTTGATAATATGGGTTAAATCTGTTTTTCAATCTATACCATCTCATCATAAGCTTTCTTTAGATATCCAAATCGATGACGCAGAAGGATACTCAGAAAAGGAACTTTTAGACCTTTTTATCGATAATATTATTCTGGCATACAAAATCAAACATCGCGAAATAAACAGAAGAAATAAAACTGCGATACGATTAGTCTTAATTGGATTGTTCTTTCTGGTAATGATGTTAACAGCCGGTCATATCTGGCCGGATAAAGGATTGGCCCACGATATTTTCTTTTATGTCAGCGATATAGCGGCCACAGTCACAATTTGGGAAGCACTCACCATTACCATCATCCAAATCCATGAAAACCGTCTCTATGAAGGCAGTCTTCTTATGCGCTTTGAAGGCATTCATATTCATACCGGTAAACAAACTACATAATCAAAAGCACTTATCGCCATTATAGGTAATAAGTGCTATTATTTTATCTACAGTTTTCTTCCAAATTGAATCAGCTTTTCCATATACGGACTTTTCTTACCACAGGATGCATATTCATAAATACCTAAACCCACCGGTTTATCCACTGCTTCCAAAATAGTATATACTTGATCAAAATGCAGACCATCTTCAACAGGCAGCGGTGTATTGCCAAAATCATCAGGATCCATGACATCCAAATCAAGATGAATATAAACAGGATTTGATGGTATATCTCTAATAATTTTATCAATCAGTTCATGATTATTTCGAATATCCTGAACGCTGTAGGCTTGCATGCCTGATTCTTGAATAAACGATATTTCTGCCTCATCAAAATTCCTGCCACCGATATGAATGATTTGTGAAGGATGTAAGGGAAAAGGATTTTCTAAAAGACCAAAACAGAAATCATCCATCACGGAACGAAGCAGCATCCCATAAAACAAACCGGTTGTCGATTCCTGTGGTGCATTGAGATCTCCATGGGCATCTAGCCACAGTACCGTAAGATCTCCTTTATTTTTTTCACTTAAATATACAATGGCCGGTACATCTGCGTCACATCCGCCACCGATCATAAATATCTTATCTAAATTCGCATCACTTAAATACGTATACGCCAGGTGCATCTGTTTATAAAGAACATCAAATCCCTTGATATTATTTTTTATAACAGTCATATCCCCTTGATCAAGAGAAACAGGAAGATTTATATACTCCGTTCCATCCAGATACGTACTCATGATTTCCTTTGCGCCTTCAGAAGTAATCAAATCGGCTCCACCCTGCCATTGAGAGTTCACAATTATTTTTTTCACTGTAATATACATCCCATTTCTTACAGTTCATTCTCGGATAAATATTGGTCTAATTCCTTAAGCACTTCATCACCATCATAGTTTTGGAAGATTTTAATCATGCATCCGCTGATCATTGGATTTAAATCCATATTCTTTTCTAAAGAACGGGTATCTGTTTTAATACCGTAGCAGCGTTTGCCTCTGGCATATGCCATACCAAGTTCCACACAGGCTCCCTCATCCGGAACCCGTCCATCTAAATTCATAAAGACAATATCCGCTTTTTGAACTTCTTTATCATCCAGTTCAAAGATCATCTTGATCATTTCTTCTTCGGTTTTGCCTTCCAACAAAGCCCCTTCAATTCCATCACGCTGCGGTAAAAAGACTTCATAGCCATGTTTCTCCAATACTTTGACAACTTCTAAATTAAAGTCTTTTTCCCCTGAATTAAACATCGGACTCGCAAAATAAACTTTCTTTCCTTTTTCTTCCTTATCCGTTTTCTCTTCCTCTTTTGTCTCTGTATCCGATCGGGCATACACAGGAGTGGAAAACACCATCCCCATACACAACAACAGTGTTAAAATCATTCCTAACTTTTTATGCATATTAGATTCTCCTTATCTATGTAATCGTTCAATTAATTCAAACGGAATCGTAATAATCAGCATATATGCCCCCAGAATCACAACCGATGGTAATAAATATAAAAATGGAATCGGAATCCACTTATGGAACATCTCCAATAAGAAGTTACCCTCTGTTTCAACCGAAAAGAAATAATTCGCCTTAGGGAATAAACCGGTCCATCTTAAGAACATATTGAAAAGAAATACCGCAAAGGCAATGATAATGACAGTCAATATAGCTCTTGGTAGATCCGACAGCCGCGGTTTAAACAATCCAAACGTAACAAGTGCCAATCCTTCGATCACAATCATAAAGTGAGTCCCGTAATACCCTAACATTCTGGGAAGAAAGATTGAATACCCGGAAAAGCCGGCAGAAGGCATCATCAATGCCATCATGGCACCTAACGGTCCTACAAAGAAAGAGAAACAGGATAAAGCCCGATTCTTTGTCATGACCGCAACAGGAATCAGTAACATATTGATATTACAGAGCTGTAAAGGAAGTTCTCCCCACCAGTTAAATCCGCCCATATCGGCGGTAATGATATTAAATTCTTTGTCTAAAGATAGATAATATTTATAAACGACAAAACCAATCATTGTGCAAATACATGCGATCACTAAAGTCATCTGTTTGGCGTTCTCACTCTTATTTCGCAGAAGAATACTTGCGATAATCAAAATCACTATAAAACAAATGAAAACCCCGTTAAACAATCTATTAAAGGGTCTCATGATCCAAAAATCATCTGTCATACCATACCTCGTAATTTCTTGTTTTGTGTATATTTCTTAGCAGTATCGTAGTACAGATTCTGTGTTTTTTCTATAATTTATAAAAAAACGACCGGCTATCTATCGGTCGTCTTATTAGAAAGTAGATTCGATTATTTCAGTTGATTTATTAATGCAGGAAGAATCTTATCTACATCCCCTACTACACCATAATCGGAATGTCCGAAGATGGCAGCTTTTGGCTCTTTGTTGATGGAGATAATCGTTCTTGATTTGCCGATGCCGCAGACATATTGAGCAGCTCCGGAAATGCCGGCATTAATGAGTACTTTCGGTTTTACCGATTTACCGCTGGTACCGATCATGCAAGATTCATCCGGTACTCTTCCGGTATCGATAAAGCTTCTTGAATAGGCAATGGCTCCGCCAAACTTATCGGAAAGCTCGTTGATGGCATTCCATGCCTGATCCGATGCAGCCCCACGCCCTGCGGCCACCACAAATTGGGCTGTTTCAATATCTGCAGCAGTGCTTTCATTTGGTTCAAAGCCTAAGAATTCTTCTCCGGATTCGAATTCATTTAAGAACGCAGCATCTACAGAGATGATTTCAGAATCTTTTTTTGCGATTTCAGATACATCCAAGATACCCGGTCTTACCGAAGCCATTACCGGCTTGGTGTTAGGAATATAAATTTCACTGACTACTTTTCCGCCAAAAGCAGGAACCATGCAGTTGAGTCTCTTACCGTTCCAACGCAGATCAATACAATGGGCAGCAAGTCCTGTTTTAAGAAGAGCAGCTGTAGTTGGAGCCAGCTCGGAACCGATTCCGGTAGCTCCCATAAAGAAATATTCGGGCTCGTATTTATTTACCAGTTCACTAAGGGCTTTCCCATAGATATCACATCGATAATCTGCCAAAGATGCATGTTCTAAAACATATACCTTATCGGCTCCCATGTCTTTTAGATTAGATACTTTGGAAGCCTCATCGGTTAACACAACAGCACCTACGGCATAATTCCCCATCTTTGAGGCAAGAGATACAGACTTAGAAAGAAGCTCAACTGTTACGGAAGCTATTTTTCCGTTGGTCATTTCGGCATATACCCAGATTTCCTTAGCCATTATGCTTCCTCCTTCCCTGTGATTTCATGAGAGATAATCTCTGCGATCTTAGCAGCGATTTCAGTCTCAGTACCGGTGATCATCACACACTCTTTGTTGGCTTCAATAGCTTCTACTTCTCCGTTTTGAGAAGGTGAGCCTGCCAGTCCGATATAATTTTCATCCAGATCTTTCAAATCAGCAGCTGATAAAATTGTTAATGGTTTCTTTGTAGCTGCAAGAATATTCCATACATTATTGAAGCGAACCTCATTGGCCTTGGCAGTCACACCTACTACACAAGGTGTCTTCAATCTATATTTTCCTCTGCCTTTTTCAAATTGTCTGGATACGACAATACCGTTATCCCATTTTACATCTACTACATTGGTTGCGTGGGTAATACCCATCCATACACCGATTTGGGATGGAACATGAGCGGTAGCCCCATCCGCACTTTCACTGCCGGTAAAGATCACATCATACTGCCCTGTTGTTTCGATTGTTTTGGCAAGAGTATAAGATGTTGCCAGAGAATCGGCTCCGCCCACCTTGCGATCACTGATCAAAAAGGCTCTGTCTGCTCCCATGGCCAGTGCTTCCACAAGCTGCTTAGAAGCGACAGGAGGTCCCATAGAAATCACTGTGATTTCACCGCCGCATGCTTCTTTTAAGCGAAGAGCTGCTTCCATGGCATGTAAATCAGCTTCATTGATGATGGCCGGAATACCATCTCTTACTAATCGTTTTGATTCCGGATCAATGGTAATCTTTTCATAATATTGAGGATCCGGTACGGATTTAATACAAACTGCGATATTCATACCAAGTTCCTTTCTACAGCGAATTCGCTACGTTATCTACAAATGTCTTATCAGAGAAGCAGGCAATCTCAAGTGCCTTGGCATCGCGATAATATTGTTCAATACCGGTTTCATGGATGACACCTGTTCCACCCATCAATAACATGCACTCACCTGCCACCTTTTCAAGTAACGGTCCGGCAGAAGCTTTCAGAGCTCCGGCTTCCAATGTATCGTGAATACCGGCATTGCGGTTGGCCAGATGTCCATATAACGCATTGCGGTAGTTATATACCTCCATCTGAAGTTTAGCTAAATCGTGTCTTGCGGATTGATATGTATCCCAAAGTGATCTTCCCATCTGAATTCTGTTTTTCAGATAATCAACGGTTACTTCAATCATCTTTTCAGCTCCGCCAAGGGCAATGGCGGCATATCCGCTCAGTTCAGGACCAAATCCCATCAACAGGGCAAATGGAGCCGGCATTCTATAGGATTCCGGTACGCGAACATCTTCAAAATAGATGCTTCCGGTCTTGCTGCCGTTGAGTCCGACTTTATTTTCAATATGTCCATATTTAACACCCGGATCGGAGGCCGGTACAAAGAATACATCAAGTCCCTGCATCGTCATAAAATCAATTTGATCACGGGTTAAGGCAATAACCATCCAGTAATCTACTTCACCTAACTGCGTAACTAATACTTTGCCTCCGTTAATTACCCAGTCATCGCCATCACGACGTGCTTTTGTCTGATATTCAAATAAATTATTACCGCCTGCCGGTTCATTGCCGGCAAGTCCGATCAAACACTCTCCCTTGATGGCCGGCATCACGAATTTTTCAATCTGCTCTTGGGAACAGGCAGTCAGTAACGGTCCGTTAAATACCTGTCTTAACAGTGCCAAAAACGCGAAGGTTGCGCCTTCTTTGGCAAGTTCTTCTAGCAGCAGGCCCCAGCTGATATAGTCCGGTCCTGTACCGCCATATTGTTCCGGGATCGGCATTGTAAACATGCCAAGGCGTCCCATCTCCAACAATGTTTCTCTTGAACTGGCTTCCTCGTCTTCCATTTTTTTAGCTAACGGGCGTACACGCTTCGCTGTATATTCTTTGAAGGTCTTCTGAAGCAATTCACGCTGGTCATTCATATACCACATACGATTACCTCCTGGTTGTGGATCAACGTTTAGAAAGTTCATTCTTTCCTTTTACAACTTCATCATACCAACACAAATTCTTTCACAATATTCACAAAAACCGTTATTGTGCATAATTTACTCATTTATATATTTTTGTGTAAATGATATGATTATTTTGGCAAGAGGAATTCATATATGACACTAAAAAATCGAACAAAAAAAATATTCTCAGAAGAGTTAATTCAAATGGTAAAGGAAATGCCTTTTGAAAAAATCCGGGTTGGAGAACTATGCCGAAGAGTCGGAGCAGATCGAAGGACGTTTTACTATCATTTCATGGATAAATACGATCTTGTGGCTTGGATTTTTACCGAGGATTATCAGGAATCGCTGGATGCGGAACAAGGTGTTTTTACCCTTCAACATGCCGTCAATATTCTTGAAAAAATGTATCAAAATCGATTCTTTTATCGTGCCGTATTTTCCGATACATCCCAAAATGCCATCCGTAATTATACCTATCAATACTTCTGTGATTTAGGATCTTCCGCCATGAAAAATCATTATCATCTTGAAGTATTGACCACGGAAATGGATTATGCTCTAAGAGCACATGCTCATGCATGCTGCGAATTATCTTTCGAATGGTTAAAAGGTGAACTTAACTATACTCCGGAAGAGTTTGCCACACTTCAATATCGATATATGCCATCAGAATTGAAAGAGGCATATGGTATTAAAGGAGAATACTCATTGAATAAATAAAAAAGGCTTCTCGCATTAAGTGAGAGGTCTTGAATAAAAACTATTTTATTGATTTAAAGATTCGAGAATTTGATCAATTCTTTTTGAATATTGGTCGATTTCATCCTGTGATAACTCATTGGGAATTGAAAATATAACCCCGCTTTGAACAGCTTCAAACGATTCCGTTTCTGATTTTTGAGATACATCTTCTGTTATACTGCAACCTGTAATGTTTGTAAATATCATCAAAAAACTTAACCCTGCCCCTCAGTATAACATGCTTGTCTATAAAGAATGAGATGTTTAGTATGATAGATAAAAAAGGGGCTGTGTAAAAACCACTGATTTATGATCAGTAGGTTATACAGCCTTTTTTTCTTTTATTTGACAAAAAAAGGACTCAGGGAGTCGAACCCGGAGCCTTTTTGGTACAATATCCTTGCTTAGGAGATATTTACCA
>JAGAWH010000191.1 GCA_017941505.1 Faecalicoccus sp.
AAGCCTCATGATTCGGATAGAGAATATCAAAATTATTTTCTTTAATCCGATGCAGCCAGGCTTCTGCCTCCTCATAATTACAGCAGGACCCGTCGTATAAGTAAGCCCAGACAATTAAATTCATGGTTTTTTCCATCAACCTATCGTCCAGCTCAAGAGACTGAATATATAACAAATAGGGTAAATAACCATGTCCAAAATCTGCAGAGAACATTTCAATTACAGGGCTGATCAACTCTGCTTTTCTGATTTGTTCTATGAGTATTTTGTCATCATCATAATAATCAGCAGATTCTCCAAAATCGTAAAATGTCTTATCAAATAAAATATTTTTCCAGGATCTAATTTGGTCGAACGATGAATATTTATTGAAGATAACCTCCAAAAGATTCTTATAGCCATCGACGTCGTACAACTTCCTGGCCAGTGTCCCACAGGAAATTCTTTCAAAGGAGCTGACAGTCAGATTTGATTTATTTGCCAGTAACAACAGCAGATTCAATACATTTCGCAGAACTTCCGTCTTTACGTTCTTTATATAAACAGTACATCCGCTCTCATGATTATTCGTAATAAACATTTCTGAAAACATGAGATAATGGTTAAGAAAGTTTTCCGTAAGGATTGATTCTTCGAACCCATTTTTTTCAGCAAACGATATTATTCTACCAATTAACGCTATCCAGAAGACTCTTTCCTTTAAATCATTTTCGTGTTCAAGCCGAGTAAACTCTTCATAAGAGAGATCAACACTGTAAGACATATTTCTCTGACGAACATAAAAGCTGTCGCAAGGATCCTCCTCGTCAGGAAAAAACTTTCTTGAAAATTCGATTTTAATATTATCAATCAAGGAGGTAATCTCAGGATGAAACATACTTGCAAAAGCATCATAATACGATTCATTTGCAAGCATATATTCGCGACCGTAGTCGCTTCCTCGTACGGATAATAACGGAAGAAGATCATTTAATGATCCGATAAAACCATATGTCATTTCCTCTGGTGAGATATATTCAAAATAATCATTTATAGTAATCGGACCAAGAAGGCATACCATCGCAGCAGTCTTTTTTAATACTTGAGAGGCACGATTATTGTATTTCCGCAGCAATTGACGAATGTATCCAGATGCAATATTCTCATCAACTGTATCCTGCATTTCTCCTCGATATAAGGCCAGAAATACTTTAAGATACAGCATTCGGTATTCTGATCGTTCTATCATTGTTTGTATAAAAACTTCATCGGCTCCCGGAACTTCCTGGCAAATATACTGCGCCAATACCTTTCTATATTCATCACTCGTTCTCCTGATTTCGATATGACACTTACTCTTTTCACCCACTTTCCTGATTTGTTCACGAGCTATATAGGGCACAGTTTCCTCATCTTCAAATCGTGATGTACAGATAATGTACACTCCCTCATTTAAAAGATCCGAGTCTGGCAGATAATCCAAAATCATTCCCGTATCGATTGTTGCTTCATCAATGCCATCCAGAACAAGTATTAAATTATAAATACCGAATAAATCAACATAGACTTCCCGATAAGAGTTTAGTACAAAAGCCAGTGCTTTTGCAGGATTCTCGTCATTACTGCCTATTTCCGGCTTTAAGTCTTTTGAAAAGCGAAGGTCATTATTCGAATCATAAGAGCGGGAAAAAATCGAATTTATTGCATTAATAAAATCGTTAACGCCCCGAAAGACAGCTGAACCCAACGCATAGGTACGAATAACAGTGTCCTCAATCAATGCGCCCTCCGGAGCATGATAAAGATTATCCAGAATGTTTGCGAAAGCCGATTTTCCCGTACCGCGTTCCATGCATACCATAACAATTCCACGGTCGTTTTCATTCATGAACTGATTTATTCGTTGAAAAAGACTTTCCGGAGGAATATATTTTCCGGGCTGAGACAGAAGGTTGAACATCTCTTCATCTTTCCTGCGTAATACACTGGCAGAAACTTTCTTTTCAATGTATTTTTCTGCATTCTGGTATGCAGAGACATATTCGCTCAATTCAAAATCATCTTTAATCAAATCCCTTCCACTCTCATAATCCAAATACTTAACCCTTCTTTTATTAAAGTAGAAAGAGGAAAAGAGATATGACTGCATTTTTGCAAACGCGCCAACATTAATGGTTTGTTCACCCAGCTTCAATGCTAAATCTTCATTCTCCGGTTCTTTTACGTTCTTGTTTCCACACAGCTTTCCATTTTTTCCAAGGAAGGCAATTTGTTCATATAATCTTTCACATCCGCGAAAATCCTTGGTGTTTCCTTCAAAATAATCTTTTAAATTTATAAGCATCCCTTTGATTGCATCTTGATATTCTTTGCTATCTTCAAATTGTAATGCCCCATGTCCGATAACATTATTTCGCCAATACAAGACATTAGGATACTGATCGGATATTTTTTTACGGATCAATTTTCCGGTCATTTTCATGCCATTGACCAGAAAATCCGGAAGATTATATTGTCCATTCTTATTCCTTTTTATTATTTCAATAGCAAGAGCGTCCCAATTCCCGAAACTAAGCGTATTTGAAATCCACTTTTCCAGAAGCTTTGCATCATCCAGTAAAATATCTTTGCTTGTCCCGCAAATACATATTAAAGCTGCCAAAATGGGCAGCTTCAAGACTGTCTCATAAAGATCCTTTATTTGAAGGAGAGAACCATACACTTCCCCTCTTTTCATAAGAGAAAACAGGTCGTTATAACTCTTTGCAATCGGCGTCGGCCAAATGCTGTCAGTCCGAAGCACACACTCTGCCTTGTACAAGTCCTCTTCTGCCAGCTTCTGAATCCAATTAGTGTTATTTGTTTTATCATCCTTCATTGATGTCTCCG